>NZ_OY730256.1 GCF_963422545.1 uncultured Flavobacterium sp. | reverse complement strand
GCCAGTAAAAAAGCAAAAGCATAGAAACCTTTTTCGCTTGGAAGAATCGTCGCATTCCAAAGTCCAACGGCTAACAAAACAATTGACAAAAGAGTTCCGAACCAGCAAATTCCATAATAGATATCTGTAACAGGAAGTTGTTCAAGTCTGTCTCTTACGCTTTTTTGTAATGAAACAACAGCAAAAAGTCCGAACATTAGAACGGTGAAATAATATCCTTTTTCGTTTAGCAGCATTTCAGCTCTTGCAAGTCCTACAATATATCCAACCATTCCTGCTCCAAGAGCTACCCAAGATGCCGCTATAAAGGCATTCGATGTTTTTTGTACCATATTCTAATTTATTTAATGCATTGGTTAGAGACAAATGTAATTAAATTAGGTTCATATTTAAATAAAACGATATAAAATTATTCAGTATAATCTTCTTAATAAATAAAAAAAGCTCCATGAAAATGGAGCTTTTTTTGAATTTAAAGTAAAGTGAATTATTTAGTATTAATTAATTGCTGCAAAGGTTTCAATTGTTCCATATCGATTTTTGATTCTTTTAAAACCGACATTAAAGTCATGATATTATTTGGGTTCATGTTTTCGCCTAATACGCGAACCACTGCAAAACCGTTTTCTTTTCTGTTGGCAAAAACTACAAATTCTTTAATATTGTCATCAGTGCCAACGTAACTTATAGATGCGCCGTCTTTACCTGAACCAAACGTCATTAATTGTTGGTATTTTGGATCTTTCAGAATTGCTTTGACTTTTGCTCTTTCTGTTTCAAATTGAGCCTGGTTTTTGTCATTTGCTTTAAAAGCTAAAATGTTCATTTTGTCAAACGATTTTAAAGCTTCATTTTGTTCGGCAGATAATTTTGTTTTCTCGACATTTAAAATATTAGGAGAAACATCAAGTGCAATGAAATCTTTGTTATCTGTATTCTCTACAAAATACTTTTGCAATGAAGGATTAGAATCGCAACTTATTAAAGTCAGGAATACTAAAAGGGCTGAGGTAAAAACGCTTGCTTTCATTTTATCTTTTGCTTTTTGAGGCTTTTTTTAGATCAGAACCACCCGGAAGTTGCATCTTATCTGTTAGAACTGAAATTTCGTTTAAGTCAAAATTACCGGTTAGGGACAATAAAACAGTTTCGTCGTTTTTGGCACCATCAACAAACATCAGTAATTCTTTTATTTGCGTGTCTGATGCACCAGATTTTACTAATATTTTTACGTTTTTACCACCATCGTTTACTCGCATTAATTCTTCTAAACCTGCTGTTTTGATGTATTTGTCAGCAGAAGCTTTCATGTCAGCTTCGATTTTAGCATTTTTGGTTGTAAATACTTTTAGATAGTCTAATTTTTTGATCAGATTAATGTATTGTTGCGTTTCTTTATCAGAAGCATCAACTTTTACTTTACTCATCAAGTCGAACATTTTTTTGTTTACAATTACTGATGTTACATCGTCCTGACCGTCATATTTGTCAAAAGCGCTTTGTGCGTAAAAAGCATGTGTAACGAATGCGAATACTAGTGTTATGATGAAATTTTTCATGTTTTTGGATTTATTTACTGTTTAAAAATTTTGTTTTTTGATTGTTCGTATTCTTTAATGTATTGTACACTTCCAATACCTACATTAACTTTGTTTGATAATAATGCTAAAGCTTTTTGCGTTGCGGCAAGAGCTTCTTCAGGATTGTCATAGGTTCCTAATTCTGATTGCGCTACAACCGGAGGTGTATTTTTTTTGCTTACATAATAAAAGGTTCCAATTCCCAGTAAAACAACAACAGAAGCTGCAATTGATAACCACGCCACATTTCGTTTTTTAGTTTGTAGTGGGATTTCCTGCGTCGATTTTTGTTCTTTTACTTGAGAGAAATAACCAAACATTGGTTTGTATTGCTCCAAATGCTGCGCAACATTCGGCGAAGAAAAGTATTCTTTTAATTCTTTTTCTTCAGCAATAGAAGTTTCTCCCTGAAAGTATTTTTCTAATATATTTTCTATTTTAACTAATTCCATAACTGTGTGTATTAACCATTGATTCTCGTATTTTTTTTCTCGCTCTTGAAAGTGCTACCCGAATAGCCGTTTCATTCATGTTGACAATTTTTGCAATTTCATCAAATTCATATTGCTCAACATCGCGAAGCTGAATTAATATTTGTAGTTGTTCAGGCAACTGATTTATAATTTTCTCAACCCATTCAAGACTATCAGAGTCTTCTAATTTTTTATCTAATTGAGGTTCGCGATCTGTAAAATTGTTATGTACTATTTTAAGATTTCCTGCTCTTTTTGATTTTAATTGATCCAGACAATAATTTTTGGTCATTGTCATTGCAACAGCTTCTATATTGTTGTATGCATCTAAATTGTCTTTTTTATTCCATAATTTCACCATTACTTCCTGCGTAGCATCTTCAGCTTCTTCGGTACTGGTGAGTAATCGTTTTGCCAGACGAAAAACTTTGTCTTTAAAAGGATTTACTAATTCTATAAACACAATCTGGTTCATAAATGGTTGTTTTTGGTTTTTGGTTAATTTTGTAATTTATCTTTTCTATCAATGATTTTTGACTTTTTTACAGTCTTTTCATGCTATAAATCGAAAGATTACTCGTTAGCTTATATAGTCAAGACGAAGCACTATTCTTTTTGTTACAACAGTATTTAATTTTTTTTTATTGAAAAAATGAAATAAACTTATTATAGTTAAAACTAAAGATACTACTTTTACGTTACTACTACATAGATACCACCATATGAAAACAATTTTAAAGAGCGTACTGCTGTTATTTTTACTTGCATTTTCTTTGCAATCTTGTGAAGATCAGGACGATGTGGCGGCTCCTGCTGATTTGCAAATCAATAATTTTATCTGGAAAGGATTAAATCAATATTATTTATGGCAAGCCGATGTGCCTAATTTGGCCGATAATCGTTTTGGTAATCAGGAAGCTTTAAATTCATTTTTAAGAGGATATTCTACTCCTGAAGATTTATTTCAGGATTTATTGAATAAACCAATTAGTAAATTTCCAAAAGGTCAGGCAATTGATCGTTTTAGCTGGATTGTTAATGATTATACCGTTCTGGAGCAAGAACTTCAGGGAACTTCCAAAAATGATGGTGTAGATTTTAAACTAAGTTATAAACCGGGAAGCTCGACAGAACTTGTTGGTTTTGTACGTTATATTATTCCTAATTCTGATGCTTCAACAAAAGACATTAAACGTGGTGATCTTTTCACAGCTATAAACGGAACTCAATTAACGGTTTCAAATTATCAATCGCTTTTAGCAGCTGATAGTTATACGCTGAATATGGTTATTTATAACGGGAGTACTTTTGAGTCTAACGGAAAATCAGTTTCTTTAGTGAAAACAACGCTGGACGAAAATCCTATTTTTATTAATAAAGTGATTACTTCAGGAAGTCATAAAATTGGCTATTTGATGTATAATGGATTTTATGGTAATTATGATGCGCAACTTAATGCAGCTTTCGCCGATTTAAAAGCGCAGGGAATAACTGATTTAGTTTTAGATTTAAGATATAACGGAGGTGGTTCTATACAAACTGCAACTCGATTGGCGAGTATGATAACAGGGCAGTTTACCGATAAAATTTTTGCTAAAATTAAGTGGAATGCAAAAGTAAATGCTTTTTATGAAACTGAAGACGCAGAATCTCTTAATGATAGGTTTGTTGATAAAATGGATGGAGCAGCAATCAATAGCCTGAATTTAAGTAAAATTTATATTATTACTACCGGCGGGACGGCATCTGCGAGTGAATTGGTTATAAATGGTTTAGTACCTTATATTTCTGTAGTTCAAATAGGGGATACAACTGTTGGTAAAAATGTAGGTTCCATTACAGTATATGATTCCCCAACTTTTGGAAAAACAAACAGAAACCCAAATCATAAATATGCAATGCAGCCTTTGGTTTTGAAAATTGTAAATGCTGCTGATTTTGGAGAATATACAGATGGATTAAAACCAACTTATGTACAAAAAGAGCTTATTGGCAATATGGGAGTTTTAGGAGATCCGTCAGAACCATTATTGAGTATTGCAATTTCAAATATTACAGGTTCGACTGGAAAAAGAGTACAAGAAGGGAAAGGACTGGAATTACCGAGTTTTACAGATTCTAAAGCTATGAACGGAATTAAAGATCAGATGTATCTTGAAAAAGCTCCTGAAGGACTTTTACGATCATTAAAATAAAACCATAAAAAAAGGCTTTCAGAAATGAAAGCCTTTTTTTTGGGTAAAAATCCAAAAACAAATTCTAAAAATTAGTTGTTAAAGTAAAAACCATTTGGTCCAACACCAACATTTAATTCTTTTTGTAAAGTTCCGCTTAAGCTGTAGATATAAGCTTTACTGTCTGCTTTAAAATCTCCACTGTCAGCAATGTAAATATGATCGTTGTTAACAGCAAATCCGTATAAATATCCAACAGTAGTAGTTAATACTGCAGTTGTTGAAGCTGCTGTAGCAGTGGTACTTATTACATAAACTGAATTTCCTACTGTATAGTAAATATTACCATTATAGATGTCTAAAAATGATGCTCCGTCTAAAGTCGCAGGGAATGTAATTTTAGAAACAGATTTATCTGATAATTTTACTTTTACGATTTCACTTCTGTCACCGTAAGGACCTCTCAAAATAAATAAAGTTCCATTTTCTAATTTGATACAATCAGCGCTGGATCCAATTTCTACAGGAGCTTCTAATGCTTTTGTAGTAATATTTACAACTAATAATTTACTGCTGTTATAAGGTTCAGTAATGTATAATTTACCGTTTTCTTCAACTAATCTGTTTGCTGTACCATTCAAATCAATTTTAGACTCAAATGTGTTAGTAGACAAATTGATTATCGCAACATAATCATCAGTATATCCTGCAGAATTAGTTGGACTACCATAAGTGTTTGCATTAGTTACATACGCTTTTCCATCTTTAGTAACTCCATATCTTGGATTTTTTAAACCTGTGTCAATTTTTGCAATTAATTTAAAAGTATATCTGTTAACAACGTTAATAACATTAGATCCACCAGCTATGATATAAGCTCTGTCACCGTCAAAAAATATGTTTTGAGCATATTTTCCAAGTAAATCAGCTCCGTTAACTGTAGTATAAACATCTTTGGTAAAAGCACTAAAATCATTACTCGAAAAAGAAACAGAACCTTGTCCTGCACTTCCTTCATTCAAGACAAAAAATCCCTTGTCGTAAACACCTTTTGGTTCGTTGCTGCTGTCATCATTCGAACAAGAAACGAACAAGGAAACGCTAAGTGCGATTAAAAATAATTTACTAAACTTCATCATATTAAAATTTTAAGGTTAAATACATATTAAAATTACGACCAGGCATAGGTCTGTCTTCTAAACTTTCATACTCTTCATTGAAAATGTTCAGTACTTGAAAACCAAGTTTGAATGAGTCCAGGAATTTAAAATCATAATCAACTCCGATGTTTGAAATCGTATAATCGTTTATAATTTCTTTTGGATCATTGTCGGCTCTTGTATATACAAAGCCATTGTACATGAATTGATAATAAGCAGAAATTCTGTTTCTTGAATAAGAAACTGATCCTGTTACTTTATTAAAAGGAACAAAAAAGAGTTGTTTTTTGGTTGCTTCGTCTTTAGAAACCGTATAGGCATAAGTAGCATTTGCACCAAAGCAATTTTTACCATATTGTTTTTTCCAGCTCAACAAAGTTTCTGCTCCGTAACTATTTACATTATCTGTATTTCTTGGTGACCAGACACCATTTTTGCCGGGAACCCATTGTAATAAATCTTTTATTTTCATGTAATAAAAGGTTTGAGTCAATGATATATTTTTGAAGGTTAAAACGTTTCCTATTTCTGCCTGATAAGAACTTTCAGGTTTTAAATTGGGATTTCCGCCTTCTTCCCAATACAAGTCATTAAAAGTTGGGATTCTGAAATTTCGGGATAAATTCAATTTCAAATTATACAATTTTCCAAATTGGTAAGAAGATCCTAAAGAGAATAAAAGTGGAGATTCATAATTGTCTGTAAACTCTTTTCGGATTCCAAATTCATTTTTCCAGTCTGCCGAAATATCTTGTTTTACTAATATAGCAGCAGAACTAATTTCTCTAACGTGATTTCCAAAACCGCTTCCGTAACCTTTTGTTCTATTGTAATCTAAAACCCCGTTTATTTGTGTTGATTTGAAAATGGTATAGCCTAAATCAACTTTGGTAATCAAGCTTTCCGTTTTTCCATAAGTATATATATTACTCGAATTATCTGCAAAATATTGGTAATTTTCGAATATGTAAGCCGTTTTAAAATTGGTTGTAAACTTGCCAAAATCACCGTCATATTCTAATAAATTCCTGTTGAAACCATTAACATATTTGGATTTGGTTTCTGATTCTGATATTAAAGAGGTATTTCGATCCGTATTAGAAGTCTGGCTGTACAATTTCAGGCTATTTTTAGAGTTGAATTTGTAGCCTACATTAGCACTCATAGTTATAACGTCGTATTGACCGTTTTGATTCCAGCGCTGTTCGCCTTTCCAATTGTATTTATTGATGTACTTATAATCATTTGTCGAACTGTTTTTAGAAAAGCCAATTTGTGCGCTCCATTTTTCGTTCGAAATATTGGTTTTATAATTGATTCCAATCGTGTTGAAGCTTCCGTAATCAAGTTTCAGATTGTTTTCAAATCTCTTGTAAAAGCTAAGGTCATTGTTTAAATGTACCGTTCCTCCAACGGCTCCACTTCCGTAAATTACACTTCCTCCACCAGCTTTTACACTTATCGAATTATAGTCAGAACCTGAAATTGTATTAAAATCAGTGCTTCCGTTCATTTGGGAATTAATATTGATTCCGTTCCAGATTACAGCCGTTTGAGATGAAGTAGTTCCTCTAAAAGATACCGTCGAGAGCATTCCACGACCGTATTCCTTGAAATAAATCGTCGAATTGAAGTTTAAAAGATCAGTCAATAAAGCTTCATTTTTATTAATGACAGAATCATTGAGTTTTAAAACTGATTGGGAATTGGAATATTTTTTAAGATTTGCGTCAGAAACTAAAACTTCTTTCAGTTTAGTAATAGAATCGTTTTGCGCCGAAATGATTTGGCACAACAATAGCAAAGAAAAAGCAAAACGTTTTTTTAAAGTCATAATTTCTACACTCTTTTTCCCGAGAGTTCGATATTCGTTACAAAGGCAGGTCTCCTGGCTTGCGTCTTGTTGTTTACCTTCCCATTCGCCGGGGCGAGCAGTGGTTTTGTAGTTAACAACAAGCATTCTTTTCAGAACAAAGCTTACAGTTGCGGGTACAGCTCAAGATTTATTACTTGATTCCCTTTTAATGTGTTTAAAATGAACACAACCTTAATTTCGTGCAAAGATAAAGTTAAAATTATTGAATTTTCAAATTTGTTTTAGCATTTAGAGAAAATTCTAAACAAAACAAGGTTTAGAATTCTATTTTAATAACCTGACCAAAGTCTACTTTGTTGTTAAAAGCATCCTTTAGAGGTAATGAAGTATGATGACATAAAACGCTTCTTATTACGCCGGCGTGGGCTATTATAATAATTGGATTTGTTGTTTTTTTTGAAATTTGATCAGATAGGAAATCTCCAACTCTTTTATGCAATTCGACAAAAGATTCTCCGTTTGAAACCTTAACATTCACAAAATCCTCCATCCACGGATTGAGTTGTTCCGGCGGAATTTCGTTCCAGTTTTTCATTTCCCAATCGCCAAAATTCATTTCCATTAAGCATTCTTCTTTTTCAAACAAAATGGTTGTAATGTTCTTCTGGATATATTCTGCTAAAACAACGCAACGTTTTAAAGGGCTCGAAAAAATAATAGCTTCTGCAGGCAATTGCGAAACAATATTTTCAAAGATTAAGTCAAAAGGTTCAGCAAGATCAACATCAGATTGTCCGTAGCAAATTCCTTTTTCGCAAACAGTTTCAGTATGCCGAACTAGATAAATTTCCATATCAAAAGAATGGTTAAATAATAAACAACTTCACAAACCTGTTGCGTCGCACCAAGGCAATCTCCAGTATAACCGCCAATCCATTTTTGGAAATAACGAGCCAAAAAATAACGCATTACAAAAACAGGAATAAGCGCCAATAAAAATTTATATTGAAAATAAGAGAAAACGAACAACGGAATTAACCCAAAGAAAAATGATCCGAAAATTTCTTTCCAGCTATGATTCTTTGCAATAGGTTTGCTTTTGCTCGAAGCATCATCACGAGAATATTCATGTGTAAAAATGATTGAAATCGCGGCTAAACGACTTAAAGCGTGAGCCGAAATAAATAAAAGGAAAATGAGAAGATAAGAGTTCTCATTATTGAAAAGGGAAATAGATTCTGAAAGCAATTTGAATTTTAATAAAAAAAGTACAACCAAACCAATTGCTCCATAAGCACCAATGGCGCTGTCTTTCATAATCACCAGGATTTTTTCTTTGGTCCAGCCTCCGCCAAAACCGTCACAAACATCTGCAAAGCCATCTTCATGAAAAGCTCCGGTTGTCAATATTGAAGCAATAATGGCTAAAATAACAGCGGTTTCTGTTGATAGAAAAAATGAAAAAAGATAGAAGGCTAAAAAAGAAATACTCGCAACAATCCAGCCAATTACTGGGAAATATCTAGTTGCTTTATTTAAATAATCGGGATGGTGATTAATGTTTTTTGGACATGGAATTCTGGTATAGAACATTAAACAGGTGAAGAAGATATGTAGTTCTTTTTTCATTTAAGATAATTGATTAGGGCAAAATTAAGTTATAAATCTATAAACTGAGACTGAAAACTGAGACTGAAAACCGAGACTGAAAACTACTTTCTGCTAACCCCGGCGCTTTCAAAACTAGCCATTTCATTCAAAAAGGCTTCCGCCGATTTTAAAATAGGAAAAGCAACAGCACAACCAGTTCCTTCGCCCAGACGCAAATCCAGGTTTAAAATAGGTTTGGCATCTAAATAATTTAATAATTTTTGATGCGCTTTTTCGGCCGAACAATGACAGAAAACAGCATTTTTATGAATAGCAGGATTTATTTTTAAAGCAATTAAAAAAGCAACACTACAAATAAAACCGTCTACTAAAATCAACATTTTATTTTCAAAAGCAGTCAGCATTCCGCTTGCCATTTGTATGATTTCAAAACCACCAAAGTAAGCCAATTGTTGCATTAATTCGGCTTGACCGGAATAATTTTCGATAGCTTTTTTGAGTATATCTTGTTTTTGAAGTAGTTTTTCATCTTCAACACCAGTACCTTTTCCCACACATTCTTCAATAGAAAAACCAGTTAAAAGACTCATTAAAACAGCTGCTGTCGAAGTGTTTCCAATTCCCATTTCGCCAAAACCAATGCAGTTAGATCCGGTTTTAGCAATACCTTCAACAATAGATTTTCCTTTTTCGAAACACAATTGCAATTCAGTTTCGCTCATTGCCGGAATATGTAAAAAAGACTGAGTTCCTTTTGCAATTTTAGCATGAATTAAATTTGCATTTGTAGGAAAATCATAATTGACGCCGGCATCAACAATCGATAGTCGGATATTGTTTTGATTACAAAAAACATTTATCGCTGCGCCGCCTTCCAGGAAATTACCAACCATTTGTCGCGTAACATCTTGCGGATAGGCACTTACACCATGATTTGCAATACCGTGATCAGCTGCAAAAACTACAATATTAGGGTTTATTATTTTTGGATTTAAAGTTTCAAAAACCGTTGCTATCTGAAATGCCAAAGTTTCCAGAGTTCCTAAAGCACCAATAGGTTTGGTTTTAGAATCTATTTTGTCTTGTAAAAGTGTGAGGAAACCATCGTTACTTTCGGCAGAAGTTTTAAATTTTAAGCTAAAATCTAAAACAGGATTTACAGTAATGTTTTTAATTTCTTTGAAGTCTGGAACTACTGATTTTTGCTTCCACTGCAATTGTTGCAGCATTGGCTGATTGTCATAATTTGTTGCCGGTTTCCCAATACAGAAATAACCCAAAGGTTCAATATTTTCAGGTAAATCAAGAATCTTCTTAAACTGATAATAATTTAAAATCGAGACCCAGCCCATACCATAACCTTGCTCCGTAAGCGAAAGCCAAATATTCTGAGCCGCACAAACCGAACTAAATTTTACAGCTTCATTACTGCCAACAGTTCCAATTGTGAATTGATTTAAAACAGATCTATCGTAAGCAATAATAAGCCCGATTGGGGCTTCTTCAATGGCTTCTAATTTCAGTGATCTGTAATGTTCCTTTTGTTCCGGATTATCGGTTAGCGATTCTGCTTTTTTATTATAATCCAAAAACAAATCTTTAATAGCACTTTTAACCTCATCTGATTTTATAAGATAATATCTCGTAGCATCAGTCAACCCAACAGATGGCGCCCAATGTCCAGCCTGCAAAGCCTTCTCGATTACTTCGTCTGGTACCGCATCCGTAGTAAAGTGTCGGGTATCGCGGCGTGATTTTAAAATATCATCTAAATAGCTCATCTTTAAATTCCAATTTTTTTAAATTCCAAATTCCAACTCAATATCAATTAAAAAGTTCAATGACAATATCAATTTCAAAAAATCAATATTGAAGATTATGTAAAGGTAAAGTATAGCTTTGGAATTTGGAATTTCTTTTTATTGTCGATTCTTGCAATTGATATTGATATTGATTTTTGACATTGTTAGCCTTTTATCTTAACCGGAATTCCAGAAACCATCAACACAACCTCATTTGCATTTGAAGCCAGAAATTGATTCATCCAACCTTGCAATTCGGTAAATTTTCTGCCAATGTGAGTGTCAGCATGAACGCCCATTCCAATTTCGTTTGTTACAATAATCAAAGTTGCATTTTCCTGATTGGCAATCGAAAGAAATTCTTTTTTAGCGTCTTCTAAACTTAAAGTGACATCATTTTTATGATCCACAAAAAAATTCGTTAACCAGAGTGTTACGCAATCAATTAAAGCTACTTTTCCGGTAAAATCAATTTCGCTCAAATGTTTTTCCTTCTCAATATTTGTCCAGCGTTCGTCGCGTTCTTGTTGATGTCTGTCTATTCTGTTCTGAAAATCAGAATCCCATTTTCTGGCTGTCGCCACATACATTGGAGTATTTGAAAGTTGTAAGGCTAAATTTTGAGCATAACTGCTTTTTCCTGATCGTTCTCCTCCGGTAATTAAGTAAATCATTTTTAATTATTAATTGTAAATTGTTAGTTATTAATTTTAAGTAGAGGCTGTTTAGAAATGATTTGACTCTTAGTAGTTTTGATGATACTAGTTATTAATTTTAATATTGAAATTGCATCATTATTAATGTTCTCAAACTCTTTTTTGTTTAGGTAATCAGTTGCTTTTAGTAATTCTAGCCAATAAACTGATTCATTTGCTTCTTTTTGGGCAATTGCAAATTTATGAATAAAATCATTTTTACTTTCAGCATGTTCTGCTTCTCGCACCATTGCACCAATACTCGTTCCAGATCGAAGTAATTGTTTTGAAAGTATAAATTCTTTTTTTTCAATAGATAAATATTGATATAGTTTAACTATTCGAATAGCAAAATCAAAACTTTTATCTTTAACAATGTTATTTTTCATAATTAACAACTAACAATTTATAATTAACAATTTAATAAGGGCAATGACGGCAATCATTTCCGCAACAGCTTCCTCTTTTTAAGTGAAACCAGGCTTTAAAAACATAATTGCCATTTTCAATATAATAATCAATTCCTTCAATTAGTTTTTCTTGTTTTGGTAAAGATATTGCTTTATTTTTAAGAGCTTTTTGAGGAGTTATTGTTTCTACGTACGCATCAATTTTGTCTTCGCAAGCTTCTTTAAAGCATCTTGGACAAAGGCAGTCTTCTCCTTCTGCGAGATTGAAAATAGGAGGGAAGTCATTACACCAACACTTGTTTTCGGTTGATGTATCTCCACAACTAAAAGAGGAATCACAACTCGAGCAAACTTTTGTTTTTGTGGTATTCATACGGGTAAGATGGTGTTATTTGGGTTTTGTAAGAATAAAGGTAAACAAAAAAAATAGAAATTGCGTTACCTTTGTCACTATTGAAAATGTAAATTTTGAAAGTACAAAGATCCAAATTACATGCCATAACAAAGAAAAATAAAGTCAAATTCCTTAAAAAAATAATAAAGCCTATATATGAGACATTTACTACCTAAGTTTATTTTTATTTTATCTTTTTTCCTTCTTATTGGATGTAAAAAAAATGAAACTACTGAAATTGCTAAACCCGAAATTGTAAAAAACAGTATAGAATATGCGTCCGGACTTTCTATCGTAAAGCACGAAGGTTACTCGGTTGTAACAGTTTCAGAACCTTGGCCAGATGCCAATGCAAAGTTCACTTATGTTTTAAAAGAGAAAGACGCAAAAGTTCCGGATAGTTTACAAAAATATAGCACAATCAAAGTTCCTTTAGAATCAATTGTGGTGACTTCGACCACTAATATTCCATTTCTTGAAATATTGGAAGTCGAAAATAAACTGGTTGGTTTTCCACATACCGATTATATTTCTTCAGAAAAAACAAGAGCATTAATAGACAAAGGTTCTGTTAAGAATGTAGGTCAAAATGAAAAATTGAACATCGAACAATTAATAGAATTATCACCGGATCTTATTGTCACTTTTGGAGTTGATAATAACAATCCAACATTGGAAAATTTGAAAAAAAGCGGACTAAATGTTTTCATTCAAGCTGATTGGATGGAGCAATCTCCGCTAGGAAAAGCAGAATGGATTAAACTTTATGGAGCTTTGTTTGGCAAGGAAGATAAAGCTAAAGAATTGTTTGATAAAATTGTTCTGAGTTATAATCAGGCCAAGAAATTAGTGACTAATAAACCTGCAACATCAACCGTTTTATATGGTTCTATGTACGAGGATATTTGGTATGTAGCCAAAGGAAATAGTTGGGTAGCTCAGTTTATGAAAGATGCTCATGCAAATTATTTATGGGCTGATTTAAAAGGAACCGGAAGCGAAGGTTTGTCTTTTGAGAAAGTGCTTGTGAAAGCCAAGGCTGCGAATTTTTGGATTGCTTCGGGTTCATTTAAAACTTTAGAAGAATTCGGAAAAAGTAATCCGCATTATACTGAATTTGATGCTTACAAATCTAAAAACGTATATTCTTTTGAAGGTAAATTTGGCGCAACAGGAGGAACCATTTACTATGAGTTGGCACCAAGCCGCCCGGATTTAGTATTGAAAGATTACATCAAAATTTTTCATCCTGATGTATTGCCAAGTTATGAGTTTACTTTTGCATCTAAATTAAATTAAGAGCATTGGTAAATAAAGATCGAAATATAATCCTGTTTTCTATACTTGGTTTAGCACTTCTGTTTATGTTTTTTCTGGACATTAGTTTGGGGTCGGTTACGATTCCGTTCAAAGAAGTTTATACGAGTATGACAGGAGGCGAGGCAAGTAAATCTACTTGGGAATATATCATTATTAATTATCGTTTGCCAAAAGCAATTACAGCTGTCTTGGTTGGAGTTGGATTGTCTATAAGCGGATTGTTAATGCAGACATTATTCAGGAATCCATTGGCTGGACCTGATGTTTTAGGATTAAGTTCAGGAGCAATTTTGGCTGTGGCGATTGTAATTTTAGGTGCAGGTTTATTGCCGTCATTTTTAAATTCAATCCTATTATCACCATACGGAATCGTGTTGGCTTCGACATTAGGAAGTGTTTCCGTTTTAATGTTGGTTCTGGTAGTAGCACAACGGCTGCGAAATACGATGGCAATTTTAATTATAGGACTTATGTTTGCTAGTTTTACCAGTGCTATCGTTGGTGTTTTAACGTATTTTAGTTCGGCAGAGCAATTGCAGAAATTTACTTTTTGGTCATTAGGAAGTCTTGGAAATCTTTCCTGGACCTCAATTTCTATTTTGGCAGTTTGTGTTGGATTGGGTTTGCTTTTGAGTGCGAGTAGTATCAAACCATTAAATGCATTGCTTTTAGGCGAAAACTATGCTAAGAGCATGGGATTAAATTACAAGAAAGCCCGACTCCTTATCATTTTTGCAACCAGTATTTTAGCCGGAAGTATAACAGCTTTTGCTGGTCCAGTGGCGTTTATAGGTCTGGCAGTTCCACATATTGCAAAGCTGACTTTTCAAACCAGTAATCATGCGGTTTTATATTGGAGTACTTTTTTTTACGGTGCAATAATCATGTTGTTTTGTGATATGGCATCGCAATTACCGGGATTAGAAACCACATTACCAATCAATGCAATCACATCCATTATTGGCGCGCCGGTTGTAGTTTATTTGCTAATGCGAAAAAGAAATTTTCAGTAAATATATAGACCACAGATTGCACGGATTAAACAGATTGATACAGATTTTTAAATCATTTTAATCTTTATATCCCGATAGCTATCGGGAGTGGCAAAAAAACTTAGCGACTTAGTATCTCAGAACCTTAGTAACTTTAAAGAATGAAAACAATCTTATCGACATCAAATCTAAGCATTGGCTATAAGTCCAAGAAAGAAACTATGATTATTGCCGAAAATCTAAATTTGAATTTAAGTTCAGGAAAACTTATTTCTTTAATTGGGGCAAACGGAATAGGGAAATCGACTTTATTGAGAACTATTACAGGTATTCAGCATCCCTTGGCAGGAAATGTATTTTTGAACGATAAAAATATAAACGCTTACAGACCTTTAGATTTAGCCCAGAATTTGAGTTTAGTTTTAACCGAAAAATTACCGCCAAGTAATCTGTCTGTTTTTGAGTTAGTGGCTTTAGGACGTCAGCCTTATACTAATTGGATTGGTACCTTAACTCAAACTGATATTGAGAAAGTTCAGGAAGCCATAGAATTAACTCAAATCGAACATTTAGCTCAAAAAAGACATTTCGAAATTAGTGATGGGCAATTGCAAAACGTTTTAATTGCAAGAGCTTTGGCACAAGATACTCCGTTAATTATTTTGGATGAACCCACAACACATCTTGATTTATTACACAAAGTTTCGCTTTTCAAATTACTTAAAAAACTAACAAAGGAAACTCAAAAGTGTATTTTGTTCTCTACACATGATATTGATTTGGCGATACAATTAAGTGACGAAATGATTATTATGACGCCAGATTTAGTAGTTCAGGATGAACCTTGTAATTTAATTTCTAAAGGAAGTTTCGCAACATTGTTCAAAGACGAACATATTATTTTTGATGCCGAAAAAGGGAAGTTTATAATTACTTAAAGATTGTCTTTTTCAAAACGAACTCGATAAACATGAAGTAAGTTTTCTAATTCTTCAAATTTAATTGTTAAATTTTCAATTTCAATTTCTTCATTATTAAAAGCAAGGTAATTTGTTGAGTTTTTACCTCTCGTTCTATTAAACACTCTGTCATTATGAATTTTACTCCACGAAATTAATTTGTTGTTTTTTAATTTAATTCCTTTATGGTTAATTATAATTTGAGGCTCATTATCTCGAAGTTTTTTAATTTGATTGTAGGCAAGATAAATACCAATTAGAAAAAGAATTGAAACCAAATATTCTTGCTTTAAAAGGAAATATATTCCAATAGAAAATACAACCAAATTAAAACTTAATAAAAATACAAGAGTAGTTTTCGAGTAAAAAATAATAGTTTCTTTAGGGACACTTAAATCATCGTCATAGATATCTTTTTCAAGAAATTTTTTTTCTAATAATTTTAGTTTTGATTTTTGTTTGTCACTCTTAAATTCAGTTTTTTCAAACCAACTATCACTTTCCCAAATTAGCTTTTGATCAATTGCTTTTTGTTTTAATTCATGAACGTTTCGTACGTTTTCAAACGCCCAAATTTTCCATTTATTGACAAAATAGCTCCAAGTTAACCAGCCGCAAAGAAAGCCAATAACGAAACCTACAGGGATAATCCACCCGGGAACAATTTCCTTTGCGTTTAGTACGAAGCTTAGTATGATAATCCCAAAAATAATCAATATTGGTAAGTGAACAAGTCTCACTTTTCCTTTTTGTATGGCTTCTTTTACTGTAACTGTTTGCTCCATATTAAACCTTCAACCCAATCTGTCTCTTAGCTTCTCCAACTACAAAAGCCACTGAATTAGCAATATTAAAGCTTCTGATTAATTTTGACATCGGAATGGTTAAATGATTTTCAAAACGGGCTAAAACTTCCTTGCTTAAACCAACACTTTCTTTTCCGAAAACTAACCAATCTCCATCCTGAAAATCAGTTTCGAGATATGATTTGTCAGCATGAGAACTCATCAGGAAAACACGAGATTGATCTGGAATCTGTGCAATCCATTCTTCTATATTTTGATATTCGGTAACGTCAAGATGTACCCAATAATCCAATCCTGAACGTTTCAGGTTTTTATCATTAATCACAAATCCAAAAGGATGAATTAAGTGTAATCTACTTTCTGTACCCACACATAATCGTCCAATATTTCCAGTATTATTAGGTATTTCAGGTTCTACAAGAACAACGTTTAGCATTATCGTTTATTTGTTTATTCGGTTAATCGTTTATTTGAGAATTATCTAATTATCAAATTGACTCATTATCTAATTTAAAAAAATCGGAAACTTCAAGAACTTCTCCTGCTTTTAAGCCCTGTAAATATACATTTCCTACACGAACACGAACTAATCTCAAAGTAGGAAAACCAACGGCCGCAGTCATTTTTCGAACCTGGCGAAACTTTCCTTCATTTACAGTAATCGATGCCCAGGATGTTGGTCCGTGGCGTTCGTCTCTTATTTTTTTTGCTCTTGGTCCAAAATCAGGAATTTCTGTGACAATAAAAGCAGAGCAGGGTTTGGTTTTGTATTTTCCACCATCAAAACCAATTTCAACACCATTTTGTAATTGCTCAATTGCTTCTGGTGTAATAACTCCATCAACCTGAACATAATATTCTTTATCAACTTTTTTGCTTCTTATTTGTTCGCTTACTTTTCCGTCAGTAGTTAATAAAAGCAATCCCTCAGAATCTTCATCCAGACGGCCAATAGCCATTGTGCCTTCCGGAAAATCATATAATTCACCTAAAAGCTTTTTCTTTCTTTTTAATTCATATATAAATTGACTCAGATAGCCGTAAGGTTTAAAAAGAATAAAATGTTGATACATGCCATATTTTTTGACTGCAAAGATAGTTTTGTTTCAGAAAGTAAATAATTCTCCAGTGTATTTATTACTGTTTTGAAGCTTTCATTTTCTTTAGCCATGCAAAAAAGAACCAGATTACGCTTATGCCAAATATAACGAGCAACGGTATATAATAATCTTTAAAAAAGTTATGAAAATAAGTCCCTATTAAAATATAAGCAGATGCGATACATAGTTTTATTAGAATAAATTCTGCGTTTGACCAACTTGTTTTTATGTTGAAAAAGTTCATTGTAAGTGAGTTTAGAATTTTCCTAAAGTTACAATTTTGGCAAGTATTTTACAATCATAAAAAGAAGCTACAAGAGATGCCAATTGAAATAAAGAAATTGCAGAGAGAGCAAGAAATGTTAACAAAAAATGAAGAAGTTTTAACGACATTGGATGACTTATTTGTTTCGGTTAAAATGCTTGTTTTTAGTTGTTTAGTGCTTGTTCTGGAATTGTAAAAAGTTTGGTTATTTATGAAATGTATTATGTTTACTCCTGTTAATTGAAATAATATCTTACAATTAGTTTATGTTTTTATAATATTCTATTAACTTTAAAGACTATAAATTTGATTTCTAAAAACTCTATTTTTAACTATATGAAGAACAATTACGCTGCTCGCCATTTGATGGCTTTTTTAAGTTTTTTTTATTGCTGCTCTGGGAATCTTTTTGCTCAGACAATGCCTGCACCGCAAGCATTGCCATACTCACAAAATTTTGATAATTTGGATGCAACTTCTACGACTTATCCTGTAGGGTTTCAAGGTTGGACTGTGAGTGCAAACGCAAATACAGCAGTTTATAGTACCGCATTATCTGGTGATAGACCATTTATAAAAAGTAGTAATTCGAATAATACTGGTGGAGGTATTCATAATTATGACGATAAAATCGGGCTTTTGAATACAACCTCTGGAGATTTTGCGATAGGCTTTGCATTTTCAAGTCTTAGTAACAAAGCAATAAAAGTAGAGTATGATGCAATGATAATCCGCAATTTGTATGACGGAACTACTAACAATCGCGTTCAGGAAATGGGATTACAGTATCGTATTGGTGTCAGTGGTGCGTTTACGACTTTACCATCTACTGCTTATTCAAATTATAGTATGACGTTGCAAACTACTTCGGCAGTTATAACGCCTTTAGATTTAAAAACAACAAGAATATCTGTGACATTACCGGCAGATTGTGATAATCAGCCTATAGTTCAAATAAGATGGATCGCCAGATTAATTTCAGGGACATCAGGTTCTCGACAATCTTTTGCAATTGATAATATTGATATTAAAAGTGATAATACTGCGCCTGTAAGTGTGGCAGGATATCCAAAAGCAGATAATATCACAACAACTAGTTTTGATTTTTCTGATAAATTAGACGAAACAGGAAAAACATATTATGTGTTACTACCTTCAGGAAGTACAACACCAACAGTAGCTCAGGTAAAAGCTGGTCTTGATGCTACTAATGTTGCAGCTTTGCAAGCAGGACTTTTAAATGTAACTGATCAATCTCAGGTATATGTGAAAAATTTCACAGGTTTGAGTGTTAATACTCCATATTCGGTTTTCTCTGTTTCTGAAGATCTTTACGGAAACATACAACCGAGCGTTACTAAAGTTGATGTTACAACTGCAAATGTCGTAGTTCCGTCTTTATCAACAACAGTTTCTTCTCTTGATTTAGGATTTTCTGAGGCAAGTTTTAATTCGGATATTTTTAGTTATCAAATTCAGGCTTCAAATCTTTCAGATAATGTTGTAGTGACTTCTTCTTCGACAAATTTTACATTATCTAAAGACAACAGTACTTTTGGATCTTCAGTAACATTTACGGCTGCTGAATTAGCTGCAGCTCAAACTGTTTATGTACGTTTTGCACCAAATGCAGTTGGTAATTTTTCTGGTGAAATCGCACATGAATCAACAGGAGCAACAGCTAAAATTGTTACTTTATCAGGAATAGGAATTAATCCATATCTTCAGGGATTTAACGATGCAAATGTTTTAACAAATAGTGGCTGGACACAATCTAATGTAACCGGAACTGTAAATAAATGGGCGTATACTGCCGTTACACGAAATGTAAATTCAGGAACTGGTGCGGTTTTAATGAATGGATATTCTGAGAGTGGAGCTAGTAAAGACTGGTTAATTTCGCCTAGATTACGTTTGAATAATTTTAATCAATTGCCATTATTATCTTTTTATACTCGTAAGTTTTATGCAGGATCAGAATTAAAGTTAATGGTTTCTGTTGATTATGATGGGAAAGGTAACCCGGAAACGGCAACGTGGACAGCGATAAATGGAAACTTTCCAACAACAACAGGAACTTATGTTCAATCTCAATATATAGATTTAAGCGCTTATAAAACAGATCATACTTATGTTGCCTGGGTTTACGAAACTACAGCGTCAGGAGCTAATAATGCTGCAGAATGGTCATTGGATGATATTGCCATTACTAACGAAGCAGGTTACGTAGCTTCAAACCCCGTTTTAGATTTTGGAGATGTAGCTCAGAATAGTACTTCTACAAGCCAGTCTTTTATTTTTAAAGCAATTGGTTATAATGATATTACACTTACTGCACCGGCAAACTATCAGGTTTCTTTAGATAATAGTAGTTTTCAGTCTAGCGTTGTTGTTAACGCAGCTGATGCAGCTGCAGGGAAAACAGTTTATGTTAGATTTGTACCTACTGTAAAAGAATTAAGTATTTCGGGTAAGATAACTGTAGCAGGAACTTCGTTAAATAAAGAAATAGGTTTACTAAAAGGTTCTTCTATACCTAAAGCAGACACTTTTGATATTGTAACGTATAATTTAGAGTTTTTTGCTTCTGATGTAAAAGGAAGTGACGGAGTTGAATTTGGACCAACAGATGATGCTTTGCAAATCGATAATGTTGCCAAAGTAATGAACAAGCTAAATGCCGATGTATATGTAGTTCAGGAAGTATCTAATGATGCAGCTTTAGATGATTTAATTCAGAAATTAAATATTAACGGAAAAACATTCGATAAAACAATTTCGACATCATGGTCGTATTCATTTAATGCTCCTGAGCCAACTTTTCCACCTCAAAAATTAGTTGTACTTTATAATACACAAACTACTACAGTAAAAAATACACGTGTAATGTTTAAAAAAATGTACGATGAGGTTCGTGCAGGAACAAAAACATTACCTGATTATCCAGGTGGTAACGGATCAAGCTTTTTCTCTTCCGGACGTTTGCCATATATGGTGAAAATAGAAACAAATATTGGCGGGATTAAAAAAGAAATTAATTTGATTGATCTTCATGCACGTGCCAATAGCGGATCTGACATTTCTAAATACAACATGCGTAAATATGATGCGAAAGTATTAAAAGACAGTTTAGATGCTAATTATCCGAATACTAACTTTATGATTTTGGGAGATTTCAATGATGATGTTAAAGCATCTGTTATTGCAGGAAATCCTTCGTCATATCAGGCAATAGTTGAGGATGAAACGAACTACAATACACTTACTCTTGAAATTAGCAAAGCAGGTGCTTATAGTTTTTTAAGTTCGAACGGATTTTTAGATCACATTATTATATCTAATGAATTAAAGGATCAATATATTAAAAACTCAATTGCGGTATATGACCCTCGTACTGATATTGCAAATTATGTAAATACAACTTCTGATCACGGACCAGTTATTGCCCGTTTTGAATTGAAAGCTGACATGTTATCAACGATTGATTTTGGAACTAAGAATAAATATGCTGTTAAAGCATATCCTAATCCGGTAACAGATCAACTAAATGTTGTGGTAAAAACAGAAGAAAATAAGAATTTTAAATTTAGACTTTACGATCTTCACGGTCATTTAGTAGGGAATTCTGTTGAAATTAACGGAAACCAAAATACAACCGTAATTCCGGTAAACAATTTACAATCGGGGATTTATATTTATACTTTAACCGAAAATAATAAGGTAATCTATAGTGATAAGATTATAAAAAAATAAACAAAATACAATGTATTAAAAAGGCATCCGTCGCGGATGCCTTTTTTTTATTTAAGAATCAAGCAAATTTGTGAAGGTTTCAAAATCTGCGTTCGGAGTTATTTCATAAAAATAATACAATTGCCATTGCTGCGTTTTCTGTGCCTGTTTGCTGGTCGTTTCGTCCCAGGGCGGGTAAACACGTGTAGCTCGTTTGCCTTCTTTAGTTTTGGTAGAGAAAATTCCTTTATCTAATAAAATGGCTTTCGGAAAAATAAATTGCCCAAAACGATCTTCTTTTCTCACGCTAATAATTACAAAATCAATTTCATCAGAAAAATTAAAAGGCTCAATTGTTCCGGATTTATTGCGCTTCCATAAAGTTACAAACTGTCCTACTTTTATCGGAGTTATTTTAGCTTCACGATAACAAATACTTTTTTGGTTGAGGTAAAATTGATAGGCACTGTACTCAGCACTTTCAGGTACTGGTTGAGGTTGAGAGCAGTCAAAATCAAAACAATCATAAACTAATTCTTTAACTAAGTTCAAATCGCTGGAAATAGATTTTGGGTTTGCCCATTGGTTTTTAATTATCATTTTGTGAAGACTGGCTTTAAAGCTTGTTTTTGAAATTATTACAATAATTTTTTAGAAGGAAACATTCAATCCAACATTTAATCCCCATTGAAATTGGTTGAAAGATTGATTATTCAGAGGATTAAGGTAATAATTTACAGCAGGTTCAGCAAAAATATTTGTTTTTTTATAAATGCGATACTGCAAAGTACTGCTTAAAGTAGAACCATAAACATAATCGTTTGCATTGACATTATTTCCAATTGAGTTACCATCAAGTGATACATTGTTAGAAATCAGCTTTCCTACAAATCCACCTGTATTTAAACTAATACTTGCTCTGTTTTTAGTAAATACAGCATAGGAAACTTCTAATGGCATTTCGATATATCTCAGGCTTTGATCTATATTTCCGCTTTGCAAATTTTCACTTTGAATATCATTCGTTTTTAATGCATCAGTAGTACTATTCGAAACAAAAATATAACTTGAGTTGTTTGTTATTTGTGCCGGTGCAATTGATTCGCTGGCATTATGAAAACTTGCAGGACCAGCAAATGAAAGAGTATTCTTTGCAGTTATGTAAGAAACATTTGCAATGCTTTGACCTAGTTCATTAATTTTAAAACCAGAACCTACAGCCCATTTATTGGTGATTTTATATTTTGTTTTAACTCCATACGTGCTGCCTTGCTTCGAATCATTTGCATATCCTAATGTTTTATCATTTTTGCTGTTTTCAGAATTTGCTATACCGGCAAAAACTTCTACAGCCCACTTTTCGGCATTAGAAACAGGTTTATTCTTTTTATCTTTTTTAGTTTCCGGTGTTACAGCCACGATGCCTTTTTCCAGATTTTGAAGTTCTGCCAATTGAACAGAATCTACTTTACTAGTTGAATTAGTAAATTTTGAATTGCTTTTTTCATTGCTCGCAATAATATCTTTTCTTGACGTTATTGTTTCTTCGTTTTGAACTGCTTTGCTGTTATTTGCATTACTCTGATTGTTATTCAAAGTTGGATTTGGAGTATAAAAAGCAATATTGCTGCTGTTTTTTGTGCTTGTTTTATCTTCAAAAATAGAATTTGACAATTGATTTTTCGAGTTTGAATTAAATCCATTTGTTTTACCCGAATTGAATGTCTTCTCAGAAAGAATTTTATCTGTAGCCGTTGTTTTTCTATTATTAGGAAGCTGATATTTTGAAACAGAATTAAAAGAATTTCCTTTTCCAGTTACAAAAGTTTGTTCAGCTACAGCTTGATTTGCACTTCTTTTTTCGATATTTGATTTAGGAAGTCTATTATTGTTTTTTGTTTTATTTTCAGAAGCAACATGAGCCAATGTAGTTTCTGGTTTTTGATGAATGGTAATTGACGGATTGATTGTGTTTTTTGATGATGTTGATTCTCCTTCAGATGTATTTGAACTTTTCTCTACTCCATTTTTCTCCGTTTGATCTTTTTCAATGTCAGTTTTCAGCGTATTATTTTCTGAAGTAGATATAGTAGTATTATTTAAGTCATTTTTATTCTCTTCATTATTCTTTCCATTTTTCTCTTCAATAACAACTTTATTATTATCTGATGCGCCGTTATTTAAGTTTTTGATTTCTGAATTAGAAGTAAAATGTAAAACAGAAGGAAGTAACAAACCTAGTAGCAGGCATGCCGCAGCCGACCACCAAAGAATAGCTCTTTTTTTCTTTTTAGGTTTGTCTAATTTTTCCTCAATTTGCCCCCATAATTCAGGAGGCGGAACACTTGAAAAGTCTTCCATTGATAAAAAAATATCTTCTATATTTTGCTTTTTCATGCTATTTTAAAATTTTTTATGCTCAAAATTCTTTTCTGCAAAATGTGTTTAGCTCTATTTAAATTTGATTTTGATGTTCCTTCAGAGATCTTTAATAATTCGGCAATTTCCTTGTGTTTCATTTTTTCAAAAACATACAAGTTAAAAACCGTCCTGTATTGATCTGGTAAATCCCGAATGTATTCTAAGAGTTTTTCTTGTTCTATTGGGATAGCGTCTAATTCTTCCTCTTCGACAAAATCAGTATCGGGGTCAAAAACATCCAGAAAGAAACTCTCTTTTTTCTTTTTATTTAAAGTCTCAATCAGTTTATTGATGAAAATACGTTTTAGCCAGCCTTCAAAACTTCCTTCAAATTTATATTGGCCAATTTTCTGAAAAACAATTACAAATGCTTCCTGAAATACATCTTTGGCATCGTCTTCGTTTTTCATATATTTCAGGCAAATACCGTATAGAACAGGAGAGAACAACTGATAAATTTTCAGTTGTCCTTCTCTGTCATTTTTCAGGCAAAGCTTGATATATTTTTCTAAATCGTCTTTCAAGAAGTGGTTAAATTTGGTTTTGCAAAAATAGTTTTTATAAGCTTATAAAACTATCTTTTATAAATAGTACGAGTTGCGTCTTGATTGTTGCTTACGATTGTTAGATTTTGATTGTCAAGCTTTTCTATTATATAAGTCTTGCCTTCAAAGTTAATTAAGTCATGTTCTGACTGATCAAAAATGCCAATTCCTTTTTCTATTTGATAAGGGCTGTTTCTAATCTCGATATTATCTTTATAAGTGATTACTCTTCCTTCCGGAGTAAAAACTATTTTTTTATTAAAGCCAATACTCTTTGGCGTTGAGGTATACGGATTATTAGCTCCGCCAATAGATTTTTCCCAAATCCAGGTATTAATTATAGATCCTGAATTCATAGATGTCGATTCTAATGAATATGCACTAGAAAAAAGACAAAGTACAATAATAAATAAAAAATGTTTTTTCATAATCTGATTATTTTAAACTTGCGATTTTATCTTTAATTGCTTTTTTGAAAAGTTTAATTTCAGTTCCCTGATCGTTAGTGTCGTTATTGTCAATATAAATTTTAGTAACCTTGATACCTTGACGAAGCTCAAAATATACACCACCCTGATCAGATGAATCTGGAGTTCCGTATGTTTTTGTTTGTCCTTGAATACTTAAAATTTCAGATGGAACAGTTTTCAAAAGTGCTGTATAATCACCTCTTTTAGTTGTTGCAATGTATCTGTATTGATTAAAATCATAACCACCGGCAACTACATTCTGAAACTTTAGAATATTGAAATCGTTTATTTGAAAAAAGTTTTGACAATCAGCTCCGGTACATTTGCTATTAAAAGTTCCAATTACAATATTATCAGGGCTTTCAGTAGTTTTATTAAAAACAATAGGCTTAGAAGTTTTAGGAATCAAAATAAAATCTGAAGGATAAGTTGCTGCAGTTGATATTGTTTCACCAGGTAAAGGCGCTTTTTCATAAAAATTGATAACCAGTTGACATTTGTTTTCAATGATCGAAGTCATTTTTATCGTATAACCACTTGTAGATTTTAATCCCGAGAAAATTCCAACCAAAAAGTTTTTAGTAAAATCTATTGTTGGATCGCTTGAATTTGGACAAGTTTTATCGTGTTTTTTAAAATACTGATCCATTTTCTCCTGTGAGTTCGCTACTATTGCTACCGGATTAGTTGGGTTAGTTATCAGGCCATAGTTGCATAAAAGGGGATATCCTGTAAATGAAAGGTCAGTATAAGATCCGCAATCTACATTCGTATTATCATCGTTACTAAGAGAGCAGGCGCTAAATCCAAAAGCTATAAATAAGCTTAGTATTAATTTTTTCATCATTATTTTATTAGGTTATAATTGGTAGATGAACTTCTTTTAAAAAGGTTGCGTAAAAAATTATCTTTTTTCTTTGATTTTTTTAAGGTTTAAGTGATTTAGAATCAGTATTAATCTGTGAAATTTTAATTTTAAAAATTAAGTACTACGTATTATTGCTTACTTTTACTTTAAAAAATAAACTTAAGTATGTTTGATTTTCTTCCACTTTTACTGGCCTTTGTTACTGCACTATTCGTTGGGATTTACTTGGGAAAATTGTTGTTTTCTGCCAGAGCTCAATCAGAAAAAGTGAGTTTAGAAGAGCGGTTAAACGCAAATACAAATCAATTGCAGTTGCAAAAAGAGCAATTGGAGAACGAAAGAAATAATTTTCAGAAGCAGCTTCAATTAACGAATTCTGAGAAAGAAAATATTCGGACAGAAAAAGACAGTTTAGCGATTCAGCTTTCGAAAAAAGAAGTTGATTTCGAAAACTTATGGGAACGTCATAAAGAACAAAAAAATGAAATCGCAGAGCTTCAGGAAAAATTCACCAAAGAATTTGAAAACCTAGCGAATAAAATTCTCGAAGAAAAATCGGCTAAGTTTACCGAACAAAATAGCGAAAACATGAAAAGCATCTTGCTGCCATTGCAGGATAAAATTCAGGGTTTTGAGAAAAAAGTCGAGCAAACGCACAAAGAAAGTATCGATTATCATGCCGCTTTACGTCAGCAAATTGTGGGTCTAAGTGAAATGAATGCGCAAATGAGCAAGGAAACTTTAAACCTGACAAAAGCCTTAAAAGGAGATAGTAAAATGCAGGGAAATTGGGGCGAACTGGTTCTGGAGCGCGTTTTAGAAAAATCAGGCTTAGAAAAAGGCAGAGAATACGAAGTTCAGCAAAGTTTTACCAATAATGAAGGAAACAGAGTTCTTCCGGATGTTGTAATTAATTTGCCTGACGGTAAAAAAATGATTGTCGATTCTAAAGTTTCTTTGGTTGCATATGAAAAATGGATTAATGAAGAATCAGAAATTCTTAAAACAGATTTTCTAAAAGAACATGTAAGTTCTATTAAAAGGCACGTTGAACAACTCGGAAGTAAAAACTATCATGATTTATACCAAATAGAAAGTCCGGATTTTGTTTTGCTTTTTATTCCAATAGAGCCTGCATTTGCTATAGCTTTAAACGAAGATTCTACTTTATATAATAAAGCATTTGATCGAAATATTGTAATCGTTACGCCAACAACTTTATTGGCAACTTTAAGGACGATTGACAGCATGTGGACGAATCAAAAACAGCAGGAAAATGCTTTTGAAATTGCCAGACAAGCAGGTGCTTTGTATGATAAATTTGAAGGTTTTGTTGGTGATTTATTAAGAATTGGAAGTAAAATAAAAGACACTAAAACCGAATACGAAAATGCCATGAACAAATTAGTCGATGGCAGAGGAAACTTGATTTCGAGTGTCGAAAAATTAAAGAAAATGGGAGCAAAGGCAAAAAAAGCGCTTCCGGAAAATATTATTGCAAGAGCTTCAAATTCAGATGAAAATCAATCTTTAAACTAGGATTTTATGAAAAGAATTTTATTAATAATTGCGGCACTTTTTGTACTTATTATTACCATTTATTTTGCATTTCTATACTACGTTCCTTATAGTGAAGGATATCGCTCAGGCGAATTAATCAGAATGAGCCATAAAGGTGTAATAATGAAAACCTGGGAAGGAGAGTTAAGCCAAGGCGTTTCCGGATCGCAAATATTTAGATTTTCAGTATTAGACAGTGATCAAAAAGTAATAGATCAATTGAATGCATTAGAAGGTCAATACGTAAAATTGACTTATGTTGAACGATATAAAACATTTAGCTGGTGGGGAGATTCTCATTATTTCATCACCGCAGTTCGAAAAGAAACTTCCCCATTTAAATACAAATAAACAATTATGACCGCAGATTTTAAACCCGTTTCCTCATCAAAAATTAGTATTTCAGAATTAATGTTGCCGTCGCACACTAACTTTAGCGGTAAAATTCACGGAGGATATATTTTACAATTATTAGATCAGATTGCCTTTGCTTCGGCCTCAAAGTTTAGCGGCAATTATTGTGTTACGGCTTCGGTTGACACTGTAAATTTCTTAAAACCTATTGAAGTTGGAGAACTGGTTACCATGAAAGCTTCTGTAAATTATGTGGGAAGAAGTTCTATGGTTGTTGGTATTCGTGTAGAAGCCGAGAATATTCAAACTGGAGCCATTAAACATTGTAACTCGTCTTATTTTACAATGGTTGCCAAGGACAAAGACGGAAAAAGCGTGCAGGTTCCCGGATTAATTTTGTCTAATCTGGAAGAAGTTAGACGTTTTAGAAAAGCGATTAAACATATTGAAGTTAGAAAAGAAGTAGATGAGCATGAAAAAGTTGCTAATATTAATTCTATCGAAGATTTAGCAAGTTTAGATAAATACAATGTATTGCTGGAAATTAGCTAGAACAATTTATTAAATAAAAGGGAAATGGTAAAGTTTGGATATACAATTCTATATGTAGAAGATGTAGAAAAATCAATTGTATTTTATGAAAATGCATTTGGCTTTTCAAGAAAATTTATTGCACCGGGAAACGATTATGGAGAATTAAATACTGGAGAAACAACAATTTCGTTTGCATCAAAAACATTAGCCAAAGAAAATTTAAAAGAAGGTTTCCTGGAAAGTAAAATTGAAGAGAAACCTTTTGCGATAGAATTAGGTTTTATAACCGATAATGTTGAAGAATTGGTAAAAAAAACAATTTCTTTTGGCGCAATCTTAGTAACAGAACCAAAGCAAAAACCATGGGGACAAATTGTGGCTTATGTGCGCGATTTAGATGGTTTTTTAATTGAGATTTGTACAGAGGTTCAGGCGTAATTAAAATATATGTGTTGTCCTGAATAAATCTCTCACAAAGGCCAAAGTTTAAACATAACATTGTCATTTCGACGAAGGAGAAATCTCCGCAAGTAACTCCGCAACGAAAATCCAATCTTTGTCGAGCTTCTCACGGGGATTTCTCCTTCGTCGAAATGACAAAACCTTTGCGACTTCGCGCCTTTGCGAGATTAAATTTATTTTCTAAAAGCTTAATTTAATGACATTCCTGTAGGGACAACACGTCTTATCGCCATCAATTTTTACCACATTTCACATTTGACAATCTGCATTTTACATCCAAAAAACATTTCACAAACATTTAGGACTAAAAGGAAACCGTATTCCTTAAAATTTCGTAACTTTAAGTATAACGATTGGGTTACTGTTTTTCACGGAGTATTGCCATTCTATTTTTTTTAACGCCATATTAAGTCCAGTTTTTTTCTCTTCTTAAAACAAAAAAAATGAATGACATAATTGTTTAAATATTGACGATTATGAAAAAAACTACTTTATTTATTTTGCTATTTACCGCTTATTCCGTTGTTATTGCGCAGGAAAAATTCTTTACTAATACAGGAACAGTAAATTTTGAAGCATCTGTTCCGTTTTTTGAAGAAGTAAAAGCTGTAAACAGACAGGTTGCAATTCTTTTAGAACCTAGAACAAGTACATTTGTATGTACCGTTATTATCAAAGATTTTCGTTTTAAATTAGACCTGATGCAGGAACATTTTAATGAAAATTATTTGGAAAGCCATCGATATCCTAAAGCCGTTTTTAAAGGTAAAATTCAACAATTTGATTTAAAGGATGTAACCGAAATTGAAAAGGAATATCAAGTAAAAGGAAAGCTTATAATGCATGGAAAAACTAAGGAATTCATCGTAAATGCTTTGATCAAAAAAGTAGGCGATGGAATTCAAATTATATCTGATTTTCCTATTTTGATGTCTGATTTCAATATTCAAATTCCAACCAGAATAGCCGATAAAGTTTCGCAAACCGTAAATACAGAATTAATTGGGGTTGTAAAAACAAGCGAGTCAATGCTTTTGACTTTAAAATAAACAACTTACAAGGGCTTCTTCTAAATCAGTAAACTGAAATTGAAAACCTGTTTTTTGAATTTTTTCAGAAGAAGCTCTTTGACCTTTTAAAACTGCCTCACTCATCTCGCCCAGAACAACTTTAAGCACAAACGAAGGGATTTTTGGGAACCAGATTTTATATCCGTACAAATTAGCCAGTATTTTTGAAAATGTTTGGTTTGTTGTATTGTCAGTTACACAGGCATTATAAGCTCCTTGCATTTCAGGGTCTGTTATTGCTTTTAAGTAAATCTGACACAAATCCTGAATGTGAATCCAGGGAAGATATTGTTTTCCTGTGCCTAAAATCATACCAAAGCCAGCCTTAAAATTTGGGCTCATTTTCTTTAAAAAACCTTCATTGCGCCCTAAAACAATTGCTGTTCTAATTTTAACAGTTCTAATACCTAAAGAACCAATTTTATCTACCGTTTGTTCCCATTCCTGACAAGTTGTTCCCAAAAAATCATTTGCAGGAGCAGTCATTTCAGTACAAATTTCAGGACTGGTAATAGCGCCGTAAATCCCAATTCCCGAAGCGGAAATAAAACCGTCTAATATTTTATTGTTTTTTTTTAAAATCGAAAAGATCAGGTCAATTGGCTTCAGACGACTTTCCAGAATAAGTTTCTTGCGTCTTTTAGTCCATTTTTTTTCAACAACGCCTTCTCCTGCCAAATGAATAATATAATCGGCTTGTAAAATGGCGTCTTCATTAATATAATTGCTCATTAAATTCCATTTGTAATAAGTAATCAAAGAAGTGTTTTCTCTGGCAGATCGGCTCAGAATAGATACCGTAAAACCATTATCGATGAGCGTGTCAGTCAGGTGTTTTCCTACGAATCCAGTGCCTCCGGTTATTAAAACATTTTTTGCCATGATAGTTTATAATATATTTAACAGTGCATTGTGTTTGAGGCAAAGTAAAGGTACTTAAACATTGCTTATCTTTAAGGCAAATTCTAAATTTTAATAAAATGACAACTAAAAAAAAGACCATCACAAGAGATGATATCGTTTCAAAATATATGGATGAGGTTTTAGAAAAAGGACATAAACCAAAATCGGTTTATCATTTTGCGAAAGAAAATGAGTTTACAGAATCCGAATTTTATGCGTTTTTTGGAACCTTAGAAGGATTAGAAAAAGAGATATTCAGACTCTTTTTAGTCAATACAATCGATTTGTTACATAAAAATGAAGATTATCAGCAATACGATATGAAGAACAAAATGTTGAGCTTTTATTTTACCTTCTTTGAAATTCTGACAGCCAACAGAAGTTATGTTCTTCAAGCATTAAAAATGGATAGAAATCCAATTAGAAATTTAGTGCAATTGACCTCGCTTCGTGAAGGATTTAAAGAATATGTTTCAGAAATCCTTACTGATGATTATAGACTTGAACAGGAAAAACTTCAAAAATTTCAGGAAAAAGCCATTCAGGAATCTGCTTGGCTGCAATTAATGATGACCATAAAATTCTGGATGGGCGATGAATCAGCGGCTTTTGAGAAAACCGATATTTTTATCGAAAAATCAGTAAATGCTTCATTCGAATTGATGAATGTTGCGCCAATGAATCATCTTTTGGATTTTGGAAAATTTCTGTTTAAAGAAAAAATATACAGCAAACAATGAAAACGATCGATTATATACCAACATCAAAAATAGAAAGAGCCAGTAAATTGGTACAAACCGGTGCAAAAATAGGTGTAAACTATGTTAAGCATTATGCTGAGAAAATGGTAAATCCTGATTTAACACGTGATAAACTAAATGAAAACAATGCCGAGGATATTTATGACGGTTTAAAAAGTCTGAAAGGAAGCGCACTAAAAGTGGCTCAAATGTTAAGCATGGACAAGAACTTTTTGCCGCAGGCTTATGTCGAGAAATTTTCTTTGTCTCAATTCTCAGTTCCGCCACTTTCGGCGCCATTGGTTCTAAAAACCTTCAAAACCAATTTTGGCAAAACTCCTTACGAAATATTTGACGAATTCAATGCTAATTCTGTAAATGCAGCAAGCATTGGTCAGGTACATTTGGCGACCAAAAACGGTAAAAAGTTAGCCGTGAAAATCCAATATCCGGGAGTTGCAAACAGTATTTCGTCAGATTTGGCATTGGTAAAACCTATTGCGATCAGAATGTTTAATCTTCAGGGAAAAGACTCTGATAAATATTTTAAAGAAGTTGAAGATAAACTCATAGAAGAAACTAATTATTTACTAGAACTTCAACAAAGTCAGGAAGTCGTTGCAGCTTGCAGTAAAATAGAAAATATAGTGTTCCCGAATTATTATCCTGAATTTTCGTCAGAGAAAATTATAACCATGGATTGGATGACCGGAATTCATCTTTCTGAGTTTACAGCTAAGAATGCAGATCGCGAAGTGAGCGATAAAATAGGTCAGGCACTTTGGGATTTTTATATGTATCAAATTCATGTTTTAAGAAAAGTACACGCTGATCCGCACCCCGGAAACTTTTTGGTAGACGATCAAAACCATTTGATTGCTTTAGATTTTGGCTGTATGAAACAAATTCCAGCTGATTTTTACGAGCCTTATTTCGAATTGATTAATAAAAATGTCATTACAGATAAAACACTTTTTAATCAAAAGTTATTCGAATTAGAGATTCTTCGTCAAGATGATTCACCTTCAGAAATTGAATATTTTACAGAGATGTTTCATGATTTATTATCACTTTTTACGAAACCTTTCCAAGATGAAACTTTCGATTTTGCCGATGAGACTTTCTTTGAAAGTATTGCCAAATTAGGGGAACGTTTTTCTACTGATACAAATCTCAAAAAAATGAACGGAAATCGTGGTTCAAAACATTTTATTTACATGAATAGAACCTTCTTTGGTTTGTACAATTTGATGTTTGATTTAAAAGCTAAAATTGTTGTGACTAATTATCTGAAGTATTAGGAGCTATTTCCTGCTATCCGCTTGTATCTTTTCATCCGCAAAAAAGCGGATAAAAAGGATACCGCTTCTATCAGGGCTAGGGCTTTAGGTTTCATAATAAGATTTATAAACATAATCCCAATTTTGTTATGCTTTTATGGCACACGGATCATACTGATTCGCTATCGCGAAAGCGCAGACTTACACGGATTTTTTAAACATAGACCTTTGTCAAAGTTTTAAACTTTGACAAAGGTTTTTAACAACCTGAAACCTGAAATAAAAAAAAACTATTTCAAAATCCCAGCTTTATAAGTCGCAATCGCACGATCTCTTGCAAAAGCATGATCAATCAATGGTTCGTTATAACCTAAATCAAATTCAGGAATCCATTTGCGGATGTAAATTGCGTCTTTGTCAAATTTCTTTTGCTGGATTTCCGGATTGAAAACCCTGAAATAAGGTGCAGCGTCGCAACCAGTTCCGGCAGCCCATTGCCAGTTTCCTACGTTTGAAGCTAGTTCAAAATCCAGCAGTTTCTCAGCAAAATAAGCTTCTCCCCATTGCCAGTTAATCAACAAATGTTTACATAAAAAACTTGCTGTAACCATTCGAACACGATTGTGCATATAACCCGTTTCGTTCAGTTGACGCATTCCGGCATCAACCATTGGGTAACCCGTGGTTCCGGAACACCAGCGTTTAAAATCATCTTCGTTATTGCGCCACTGAATGCCGTCATAAGCCGATTTGAAATTGTGATTCACACAATTTGGAAAACTAAATAGTATTTGAATAAAAAACTCTCTCCAAATCAATTCGCTCAAAAAGGTTTGGTTTTTCTTGTTTGCCCAATTTACTAATTTCCGAATACTAATGGTTCCGAAACGTAAATGCGGCGAAAGATAAGAGGTGCTATCTAAAGCAGGAAAATCTCTGGTTTCTTTATAATTGGCAATTTGAGTTAAATTATGCGGAAGTATTTTTATGAAACTTTTTTCAAAACCAATCTCTGATAAATCAAGAAAAGAGAATTGCTGTCTGGCAAAGTTTTTTAAAGATGGTTTTGTGTCATATTCAGGAACTTGTCCCATAATATGATATTTCTCAAGCCATTTGTTTTTGTATGGCGTATAAATCGTGTAGGGAAGTCCGTCTGATTTTGTGATTTCTTTTTCTTCAAAAATAACATGATCTTTAATTGAAAAGGCTTCAATGTTATTTTGTTTTGATAATTCCTGAATTGCAAAATCACGTTTAATCGCAAACGGTTCATAATCTTTATTAAAGTAGATTTGCTGAATATCGTATGTTGAAAGGAGCGATTTCCAAATCTCTAAAGGTTTTCCTTTTTTGATTAAAATTGACGAATCAATTGCGTGAAGCTGTTGGTTTATTTTCTCGAGTGATTCGTAGATAAAACTTACTCTCGCATCATTTTTAGGTAAATTATCCAGAATATCTTCATCAAAAATAAAAAGCGGAATTACAGGATAATCTGATTGCAAAGCATGAAATAATGCAACATTGTCGTCTAAGCGTAAATCGCGTCGGAACCAGAAGAAAGTAACTTTTTGTTTTGTCATTATTTTATCTTCAGCTTTGTTTTTTTTTTGTTTTGAGAAAATTTGATCTGGATTTTTTTTTGCCACGAATTCACGAATTAAATGACATTGATAATTATTTTTTAATTCGTGAATTCGTGGCTATTTTTTTAAAGGGATTTTTAATTTTGGGTATTTTTTGAGGTGATTACATTTTATAATATTTAAAAGGGACGAATAACATTCCAAAACATTCTCCATCTTTTTTTCCTAAATGTTTGTGATGTATTTTATGTGCTTTTCTTAAACCAATCAGGTATTTGTTTTTAGTATTTTTAAACCATTTAAAACGCTGATGAATTAAAACGTCGTGAATTAAAAAATAACATAAACCGTATAAAGTTACGCCACAGGCAATAAAAAACAAATAGTTGAATCCGTTTTGAACGCCAAAATAAAACAGAATGATACTTGGAGTTGCAAAAATGACAAAGAAAATGTCGTTGCGCTCAAATGTATGTTCGTATTTGGGTTGGTGATGATCTGCGTGAAAATACCACATTAGTCCGTGCATAATGTACTTGTGTGTGAGCCAAGTAACACATTCCATGAAGAGAAAAACGCTTAAAAAGATTAAAAAATAAATCATTTTTTGTATTGTTAAAGTTAATCTTGTCATTACGAGGAAGGAGGAATCACATTTGCTAAATCAAACTTTGTGTCTTATGATAGTGAGGTTGCTTCGTTCCTCGTAATGACGTAAACTGCGTGGGATTTTAAACCAGCTTTAATTTGTAAGTTACAAAAGATTGCGCCAAGAGCCCCGCTTTGGTATAATTTGAAACTCTGATTCTGGAACTTCCAATTTCGTAATAAGGTGTGTTTTTGAGCTTTGTCAGTAGTTTTTTATAGTATATAAAAGCAGTATAAACGCCAAATTTTGCTTCAATTGGTAGTTTTATGATTCCTTGATAAGCGATTCTAAAATCTTCTTCGATTTCATTAATGATGGCTGTTTTTGCATTTTCATCAAAAGAATTTAGGTTAAAGCCCGGGAAATAATTTCGGTTTAAAACCAAATTATCGTCTTTTAAATCTCTCAGGAAATTTACTTTCTGAAAAGCTGATCCTAATCGCATCGCTTCATTTTTTAGTTGCTCGTACTTTTGATTATTTCCTTTTACAAAAACTTTGAGACACATTAAACCTACAACATCGGCAGAGCCATAAATATAATCTTCATATTCGGTTTGCGTATTGTAATTTGATTTGATGAGATCGAGTTTCATGCTTTTTAAAAATGCCTGAACGAGATCGTCTGTAATATCATATTGTTTTACAGTGTGCTGAAATGAATTTAGAATTGGGTTTAAACTAATGCCGGCTTTAATGGCTTTGTAATATTCTTTTTCGAAATCATTGATGAGGTTTTCTTTGTCATAATCCTGAAATGAATCGACAATTTCATCGGCAAAACGAACAAATCCGTAGATACTGTAAATTGCTTCACGAATGTTTGGAGACAACATTTTGACTGCTAACGAAAATGAGGTGCTGTAGCTTTGGGTAACTAACTTACTGCATTTGAAAGAAACGGTGTCGAATAGTGATTTCATTTTTTAGGATCTAAAAGATTTTTGAATTAACTCAGCTACAAGTTTTCCCGATATTAAAGCAGGCGGAACTCCTGGTCCGGGAACGGTTAATTGTCCGGTGAAATACAAATTCCTGACTTTTTTGCTCTTTAACTTTGGTCTTAAAAAAGCTGTTTGTAACAATGTATTGGCCATTCCGTATGCATTTCCTTTGTATGCGTTATAATCAGTGACAAAATCGTTCTTGCAAAATGATCTTTTAAAGATAATGTTATTTTTAATTTTTTGCTGTGTAAGCTTTTCAAAACGATCAATTATCTTTTCAAAATATTCTTCGCGGAGTGCTTCAGTGTCTTTTATTCCAGGTGATAACGGAATTAAGAAAAATCCGCTTTCCATGCCTTCCGGCGCAGCAGATGCATCTGTCTTTGATGGAAAATTAGCGTAAAATAAAGGTGCTTCGGGCCATTTGGGATTGTCATAAATGTCAATAGCGTGCTGGTTGAAATCGACATCAAAAAATAAAGCGTGATGCGAAATGTTTTCTAGTTTTTTATTGAATCCAATAAAAAACAGAAGGGAAGATGGTGCGAAAACACGACTTTCCCAATATTTCTCAGAATAAACACGATGTTCTTTGTTTAATAAAGTTTCGGTATGATGATAATCTGCTCCGCTTAAAACAATATCTGCTTTTATGTGTTTTCCGTTAATAAGAATTCCGGTTGCGATTTTATTTTCTACAACTATTTTTTCTATTGCCGAATTGGTTTTAATTGTAACTCCAAGTTCTAAGGCTAGTTTTTCGATTGCCCGAACGACATCAAACATTCCGGTTTTTGGATGCCAGGTTCCTAATCCAAAATCGGCATAATTCATAAAATTATAAAAAGAAGGTGTTTTAGAAGGTTTGGCTCCTAAAAACAAAACGGGAAATTCGAGAATCTGAATTAATCTTTCATTTTTGAATTTCTTGCGAATATCAGTGCTTACATTACTTAAAAATTGGGAGAGTTTTAAAGTGGTTTCAGGCGTGATTAATTCAAGAGGAGAAATTCCCGGACGATAGACTAAATCTTTGATCGCAATGTCATAATTGCTTTTGGCTTGTTTAATGAAAGTTTCGAGTTTTTGAGCGCTTCCTTTTTCAATGGTTTCAAAAGTGGCTTTTATAGTTTCTAAATTGTCGTAGATATTAATAAAATCATCAACGCCAAAATAAACCCGATAAGCGGGATTTAGTTTTATTAGTTCGTAATAATCGGATGTTTTTTTGTCAAAATCCAGAAAGAAACGTTCAAAAACATCGGGCATCCAATACCAGCTTGGTCCCATATCAAAGGTGAAACCATCTTTTTTGAATTGTCTCGCCCGCCCGCCAATAGTGTCGTTTTTTTCGTAAATAGTCACCATGTTTCCTTGTTTTGCCAAGTAACATGCAGCAGCTAAAGCTGAGAAGCCAGATCCTATTATTGCTATAGTTTTTTTCATTTGTTTAACAAATATATAAAAACTTTAAACAAAGATGTTACAGCATGCTGATTGTTTCGTCCATGGTATCGAAAATCCGAATTCTTTCAGGCAAATTTTTCTGGTCGATATGTTCTGTCATGTTGCCCATAAGCCAGATTTCATTGGTTTCCTGAAGTAATTTTTGTCCCATCGATTTTACATACTGATTGATTACAGTACGATCTGGTTGAACTGTCATGAAAGATACAAATGTAATGTTCTCAAAATGACGGGTTAAGTCCTGCAGATTTTCGATTGGCATACTTTCTCCTAAATATATGGCTTTGTATCCTTTGGATAAAATTTCATATTGAAGATATAGTAATCCTATTTTATGAATTTCGTTTAATGGTAAAGAGAGTACAAAAATCCTATCTGTTTTGGTTGGCTTTTGTATTTGAAGACTTTCGGTGTAAATTAAGATTTTTTGTTTAATCAAATGACTCATAAAGTGTTCATTTGCTGGAGTTATGGTTTCAGATTGCCACAATAAACCTAATTCTTTTAATAAAGGAAGAAAATGATCTTTGAAAACTTCTTTGAAGCTTTTCTCGGAAATTAACCAATCAAAAGTATTGAAGAATAATTCCTGGTCAAAATTCATCATCGCCATCTTGAATGATGTGATGGCGTAGTTTTGAGAATTTTTCTTAGAAATGATTTCACGTACCAATTGCGGAATCTTTTCTTCGGGATACGTTGCGATTTTAGAAATTTTATAACCGTATTCGTGTAGTAATGTGATATTTAAAAGCTTTTGTAAGTTTTGTAAATTATAAAGTCTTATATTAGTATCCGTTCGCATTGGCTCTAAGATATTATATCTTTTTTCCCAGATGCGAATAGTGTGCGCTTTTATTCCAGATAAGTTTTCAAGATCTTTAATACTAAAGACCGTTCTTATGTTGTTTACCATTAAAATACCATTTGATAAACAAAAATAGAATAAAATCTTTAAAACTTGATTAAAATGATAGATTATTAGAGGTTTATCTTCTCATAATTATTTAGTTTGTCTAAATGCAGGATTGTTTTAGAATTATCTTTACTTCGGTTGTACATGGTTTCGAATTTTGCTCCGTATATTACTTCATTAAATGTATAAGAGGTTCTTGCGGCAACGGTGTTACTAAACATGTCATCAAAAGTGGTGATGAAAACTAATATTTCGCCATGTGTGTTTTTGAAATCTTCTTCGGTAAAATTATATAACGGACTATTTTCTGTTATAGGATGTACTAATGTCCAGCTTAACGAAAGGGCATTTATTCGATCTAGTTCTAATTCGAGATTGTAGAATTTATTTGTTTTTTCGCCATTTTCTTCGAAACTCAATCCTAAAGTGACTTTTGCTTTAGCATCTGTAAAATTGGTGTTTTTAAAAGGAACAACGCGAATCATTAATCCTTTGTCTTTTCCGTAAGGAGAAATCAAAGCATGATGTGAGAATTTTAGAAATGCTGTTGGTTTGCTGAATCTTCCAAAGAATAAACCAGTTGCAATGGCAAAGCTTAATAAACCAATTAAAGCTTCGGCTGCAGAAAGTGCACTGGTAAAAAATCCGGTTGGGCTAATATGTCCGTAACCAACGGTGGTGAAAGTTTGTGCACTAAAGAAATAAGCTTGTCCAAATTGTGTCAATACACTTTGTGATTGTGCGATTCCGTCAAGATGCTCAATTCCTATGGCGTAATAGATAACGGCAAAAACAAAGTTAATAGCGATGTAAAAGGTAAACAAAATAAGCATGAATTTCCAGTTTGGCATGTCGATCATGGTGTGATACCAGCTAATGCGATGGAGTAGGTGCATGCCTCTTTTTTCGATATTTGGAGTTCCGTTTTTGTTTACAAATCTTCCTCCGTAGCTTCCGGCATTGGTTCCAAATCCTGAATTTTTATCGGTCTGTACGTTGTAGTTTATTTTTTTTAAAAGTGCCATTATGGTTTGGTTTAAAGCGTAAATGTAATAATATCTTTAATATGAAGATATAGTACCGTTTTTAATAAAAAAAGCAGTCTGAAAAATTAAATTTACAGACTGCTTTTGTATTAATGCATTAAGTGACTTTGTATTATTTACAAAAAGTTACTTTGTTTTTGATAGCACTTTGGCTTCCCAGCTCGATTGCTTTTGAAAAGTCTTTACAGGAATTCTTTTTGTCTCCGATTTTATTGTAAGCTAAACCTCGTAAATTGTAAGCAACATAATCTCTTGGGTTTAAACCAAGTGAAGAAGTACAGTCTTGAATAGCTTCGTGAAATTTTGACAGTTTGAAGTTTACGTTTGCACGGCCCGTAAAAGCATCGGCATTCATATTGTCAAGTTCGATTGTTTTGCTAAAGTCGGTCATTGCGCCTTTTAAGTCATTCAATTGGTATTTTGCAACACCGCGATTTTGATAAGCCTCGACAAATTTAGGGCTCATGTTAATGGCTTTTGTGTAATCGCTAATAGCGCTTTTGTAATTTCCGGTTGCAGCTTTGTTAAAAGCTTTGTTAAAATAAATTTCTGCGGTTTGTGACCAGGTTGAGCAACTGATCATAATAAGTAATAGGGGTAATAATTTTTTCATAAACCAATTTGGGATTAGGTTAGTAGGTTAATAATTCAGAAACGAATTTAAGAAAGTTTTATTTTGCAAGGGAAATTGTTTTGTGAAATAATCGTAATTAATTTTATTAAGTGCTTTGACAGGAAAGGAAAGAGAAAATAAGGATTTTGCATCATCATTGAATTGATTTAAAATGACGATGTTAGATGATTTTCTTAGCATTTTTTTTATATAGGTGCCATGTTAGCAGTATGTTGTTCTGTAATTATTCGTTATTGTTTTATTTACTCCCAAGGTAAGACATGTATATTGTGCCATCTGCTTTTAAAACTTTCAGTCATTTTTGCATAATTGTCTTTTGTCATCGTTAATTTATTAGGTCGAACAATCATATCAAAAGCATCATCAAGTCCATAAGGTTCAAAAATTTCAAATTTGTCTGACGACAACCTTACTCCAATTGCAAATGCAGGCAACCAAGTTTCAATACCGTCTTCAGTTCTTTTAAATTTGTCAATAACGCTTCCAAATTTTTTGGGATACCATTCGTAAACATATGCTTGGTTTGTAATGTCTAGTTGGAAGTTATGTGTTACTATTTTTTTAATATTCGTCTGATGTAATTTTTCTAATAATCTATCTTCGGTGTCAGAGTAGTAAACAATATCAAAATCTTTCACTTTTTCAAGGTTAGGTCTGCCAAGGATATTATTCCATATCAATTGAGTTATTGCTCCGCCTGCTAAATAATAGTCTGTTAAGCCATAGTCATTACATTTGCTTAATGTCTCAATAATTTCCGGGCAATTGTTTAAATATGAAATGAGTTGTTTTTTTCGGTCTTTCATTATTACTTTTAATATGCTACTTGGAATCAGTCACTCAGAGAATATTTTTTTTTGCTCTAATTTTTGTTTAAAAAAAGCCTGTAAAATCAATACTTTACAGGCTTTTTAATTTTATTGTGACCACGGTGGGATTTGAACCCACACGCCCTTACGAGCACCACCCCCTCAAGATGGCAAGTCTACCGTTTCTCCACGTGGCCTAAAATGAAAAAAGGTCATTCGCATGGCGAACAACCTTTTTGTGACCCGACTGGGGCTCGAACCCAGGACCCCATCATTAAAAGTGATGTGCTCTACCAACTGAGCTATCGAGTCATTGCTATCAAGAAAAGTATTTGTTAAATCACAAATTTTGTGACCCGACTGGGGCTCGAACCCAGGACCCCATCATTAAAAGTGATGTGCTCTACCAACTGAGCTATCGAGTCATAATTTCTTTCCTTGAACGCGGGTGCAAATATAGCGAGTTATTTTTGATATATCAATACTTTTTTTTAAGTTAAATTTAATGTAGAATTAATAAACGGAAATAAGTTTAGAAACAAAAAAAGGTAAAACACATTTTGTGTGTTTTACCTTTTTAGAGAACTGCTTGGTATAAAATTCGAACCTTTTGCTAGAAGATTTTCAGAGTTTAAGCGAGTTAACAGTGATTTGAAAAGAGAAGTGCTTGACTACCAAGTTTATTGTCTTAAACTGATACATTTAGTTCATTTAAACTTAATTCTAAGTTTGTAAAAATAATAAATGCAACCAAAATATTATATTGAAATAAATTTCTATCCTTGTCTTATTTATTTTATGATCTATACAAAATAATATATCTACTGACAGCACATAGCCTTAGACTGAATATTGCTGTAAAAAGCATTCTAGAAATAAGTTTTTTAATTCATGATGATGGACGATTGGTGTTTTTTCAATATCTATGATGAGATTATTTGAAAATTTTTTTTGATGCCATAATTCAATAAAATCTTTGTTCTTTGAAATGATATGTACAGGGGTTTTGAACGAGTTTTGATCAGTTGTTATCATTGGTGGCTGGTGATCTCCGAAAATGACAAAAATAGTATCTTCCGGCTCGTTTACAATTAAGTTTTCAATGGTCTTTAATTGATATTTAATGGCTTCAAAGTAATTCTCTTTGTTATTGTTATTTGAATCTGTTGGTCTGTAATCCTCTAAAGAGGTAGTATTACAGTCTTCCCATTGATCCAAAAGTACGGTGGGGGTATAAAAATCGTAATGAGAATTGAGCGTTTCTACAAAAAAGGCGAGTGGCTTACCCTGACTCTTTTCTTTCATGATTTGAATTGACCGATTAAGAAAGTACTGATCTGGTGCTGACTCAAAAATAAATAACGGACCTATATAATTGAGATCTTTGTGGGTAACGATATCTTGTACATCTGCAAATTCTAAAATTTCTTTCCATGGTACTTTTAAATTTTCAAACCCTCCAATTCCTGAAACCAAGAAGGTGTTATACTGAAATTTTTTTAATACGGTGAAAATGGATTGCACAGGATATTGATCCCTTAGCTGGACTAATTTACGGTAAAGGGAATCTGTTTTTATTTGTATGCCTTTGAGAATAGAAAAAAATGCCATCCATGAGCCGCCGCCGCTTACGGGTGAATTTGATAAAAAACTTGTCACATGCCATTGGTCATTTTGAATTTTTTGGTGCATGGTTTCCAATAGTTGAATGTACGGCTGGGTATATGCTTCGTTTTCGTATAAAATGGCTCCGTAGGATTCCAAGGCTATAAAATAGATGTTAGGGCTTTGCTTTAACGTTTGATCTTGTGATAATATAAGCTTAGTTTTGTTATAAATCTGAGGTATTAAATCTATCTCGCTCTTTGCTTTTTTACTAAAAAAGATATTCGAACTGATTAAAAATGAAAGAGCCTGAATTTCCATGCCTGAATAATGTTCAAAATGGTTTTCTGTCTGAAGATAAATATAGTTTATACGCCGAAAAAAAAAGTGTCTAAGTGGTATGAATATAATAATTGATGCGAGTATCTTTAATATTATGACATTCGTATTTTGAATTTGTCCAAGCAATATGGTGTTTAACTTAATGATAAGAACTAATAAAATTAAAAAAACACCAATACCAAGTAATAATTGCTTTTTATAGCCAGCCCATGCAATTTTTAAACCTTCTATAATTAGCTGAAAATCAGAATTAATAGCAGGAAAAGTATTGTAAATGCCATAAATGCTGTAGTGATAGTAAAATACAATTAAGGTAAGTATATAATATATTTGATATGGAACAGCTATGTATTGAAAATTAATATAATTTTTCAATATTGACAGCAAGAGTATAACTATTGTGAACTCTATGTTTAGTCGAAATATGTCTTTATTCATTCGTGCAAATACTGCTACACCTGCTAATCGCAAGCTTTTTTGCCTGAATATTTGGTTTATAGGTGAAAAGGTTGAGGTTTCTTTATTAAAAAAATACAAAGGAACAAATAGCAAAAAATTAAGAAATAAATAAATAGTAACTGCAATCATATTATCGTTTATTATTATGTCTTGTAAAGCCTGTCGTTGTATTAATTCTCTTCAAAACCAGCCCAGGCATTGGGATTTTCTTTTATTGAAACGCCGATTTTACCTTCAAAATAAGATTTCACTTTTAAACTTACTTCGTCATAGACATATCGGGCTATAAACTCTGTGGTGGTGAGTTTACCTTTAAAAATATCCAAATCGTCTAAATTTTGATAATCAAGTTTTGACAATATGTCTTTTACTACTTTATGCGCCAAACCAATATCAATAACAACATTATGTTTATCAAGGTTTGTGGTTTTAAATGTTACGTCTACTACAAACGTTGCTCCATGTACATTTTGCGCCGGTCCAAAAAAAGGATGTTTTAAGGAGTGGGCAATCATCATGCTTTCTCTAATTTTTACAAAATACATATTTTTATGTTTGGGTTAATATTTTACTATAGTTATGAAATCTTCATTGGGTTTGTTTTTCCTAATTTGATCAAAATAAAGAGGCAGCTCATCAAAGAGAATTGTATTCGATATAAAAACCTTATAATCAATGGTTTTAAGTAAATGTTCTACTAATTGTTTTCGGGTCAAAAAGTTATAAACTTCTTTTTTTTCATGTGGTATTGAAGATACTTGTGAACTAATAATCTGCAGTCTTTTATAATGAAAATTTCCACCTAATTGCAGCAAAACAGGGTTATTTCCATACCAGCTTAACTCTATTATTTTTCCTTCTTCAACAGTATGATCGATACAATATTGCAAGCCTTTTTCGTTGGCAGATACATTAAATGTAATATCATATTCGAGGTTATTTGCACATAAATCAAACCCAAAGTCTTTTAATTTTTCTTTTTTTACCGGATTTATTTCCTGAACAAATACTGTCGCTCCAATATATTTTTTTATTGTTTGTGCCAATAAAATACCGATGCTTCCTGTACCACAGACTAAAACGATATCTGTTTCTTTTACTTTAGATGTCCAAATGGCATTAATTACCGTTTCGAGATTAGAAAACTGAGTAGCAGCGACAGGATCTATGTCTTCCTGAGAGAAAAAATAACAATCATCATCATTAACTATAATTTGGTCTTGATGTGGATGCATAACATGTGCCCATCTATGGTCATCAGTTTCTCCCACTAATGAATAGCCATATTTTATAGGGAAATAAAAACCACCTCCCATGTAATTCACTTTCATTTTAGTATAAAGATCTAGGGGTATTTCGCCGTTAGCAACGAGTTTTTCTGTACCTATACTTATTGAAGAATACCTGGCGTGCATTTTAACAGCTTGATTTATATTACTAAAATTAAGCTGTTCAGTTTTTATTTCGGATGTGTTTTTATTGTTATGCCAAAATGCCTTTGCTTTCATAAACTATAAATTTGAAACTATCATTATAGCATTTCCTATATTATAATACTTTGGATTATTTAAACATATTGCCTCGTTTAAATCCTGAATTTCCTGCAATTCAATTCCGTTTTTACCTGAACCAAATAACATTGGGGCAATATGAAACTCTATTCTTGACAACATTTTGTGTTCAATAAATCTTCTAATTGTTAAAGCCCCTCCTTCTACAAGAACTGAATGTACACCATTTTGTTTCAAAACCTCTAATAATGTTTTTATAGGTATACACTCAGTCCCATCGCTGATATTAACTACTTCTACATCGGGAGGCATATGATTATACGACAAATTTTTGCAGCTAAAAAGATATGTTTTGCCCGGTGTTAAATCTTCAAGTTCCAAAGGTGAATTTGCAATTATGGCTTTAATAGGGTTTTTGCCTTTTACATGCCTTACATCCAGCTTCGGTCTGTCAATCCTAAATGTATTACCGCCAATAAGTATTGCGTCAACCAGTGCTCTTATTCGGTGGTTATGAATTAAATTTTCCTGATTGCCAATCCATTTAGATTTTTTGGACACGGTCGCAATTTTACCATCAATAGTTTGTGCTACGTGAACACAGGTAAAAGGTGTTTTTGAATGTTTGTTTACTAATATATAGTCCAAATACAGTTTAAAAACATTTTTCAGCTGTTTTGGAAAAGCCTTACTATATAAAACTTCAAAAAAAGCATCTTTTTCTTTATAAGGATAAAAGCAAATGACTGCCAGATATTCTGACAAAGATGCATCTGTACTTTTTATGACATTATATTCATAAGTAATACTTAGCGTTTCTATCGATGCATCAACGCTTTGATAAGTTTCTTTTATATTTAATAATAAATCCCAATAGGCAGGCTTAATTTTCATGTCAGATTATTTTTAAATGGTTGCCATTGTTTTCTTAATTCCTTTTGATATTTTATCAGAAATATCAAAACAAAAAGACCAAATTGAAGAATAGCTATTGAAGATACAAGTGTCGATTTATTCAAAAATAACATCACACTATTTAATAATACAAAAAAAGTAATATAAAAATATATCTTTCGAGCGCGAAGTATTTTTATATGAAGGATCTTGTAAAAAATACAAACATTCAACAAGTTTGAAATACCGATCGTCATTAGCGCGCCATTAATTTTCATCTTGGGTACTAAAAAATAAAACAAAATTGTCATCAATACCATTTTACCCGCTGTAAAATAATTAATCTTTTTAATTTTGTTTTCATACATTAGAATTAGTGCCAGAAAACGCAATAAAATTAATGGTAAAAATGCAAGGGCTACTATCGGAAAATAGAAACTTATGCCATTATATTTTGAATGATTTAAAAACCAATGAATATTTACGCCAAAAGCTGATAAAAAACTTAGTGCCAAAAGGCCTATTAAAAGATAAAAATCCATTTTTTCCTGAATTAACAATTCAAAACCTTCCATTTTTCTGGAAAGTATCGAAAATAAATCTGGCCTTATTGCATTATCCAGGCTATTAAACAGTATGAAAATGGCACTTGAAATGCTCAATAAAACTGAATAACGTGCCAAATCTTCCAGCGGCAAAAACTTCTCTATAAAAAACCTGTCTAATTGATTTTCTAAATTGTATAGTATCAAAAACGGAATAAATGGCAGCGAAAACTGAAGCGCTTCTTTGATAACAGATTTTGAAAATTCAATTTTAAAAAGCTGCCTGTTATTAAAAAGAATCAACAAAAATACAAGCAGGTTAGCACAAAGTGACGAAACCAAAAACCATAAAAATCCTAATTTTAATACTTTTATACATAGTACCTGTAAGACAGGTGTAAGTAAAATATTGACAATAAAATAGAAACTGTACTTCTTAACTTCAAATTTATTTTGTAAATAAAGAAAATAGAAGCCATTCAGCATGCTGACAAATAGCGATAACATCATTACAAAAGTATAAGGAAAAAACGAAAAGTTGTTTTTAAAAATAAAATGAAACAACTGATTTCCAAATAAGTACATAATGAGCATCCAAAAACAAAAAATAATAACCTGAAAACTAAATAAATTTCTAAACAATGCCAGCTGTTTGGACGTATTATCCGGTTCAAAAAAATAAATATGTCTAAACGCCTGGTCTACTTTTAAGTTTAAAACTATGGAAAATACCGCAAAAAAAGCATTTGATAATGACAATATTGCATACTCATTTGTAGTTAAATATTTTAAAAAAACAGGTAACAGAACAAAACTAATGATCGGAGGGAGAACACCTAAAAACGTATATACTAATGTATGCTTCATTCTTGCTTTGTTATAATAATTAATTGATATTTCATTGCCTTTTTAGCATACAATTTATCAAGTAACAATCCACCTTTAAAAAGCTTTTTAAACATTGACTTACGCCTAAATAATTTAAAAAACAGAAGCTGCATGTTAATTTTAAATAAAGATTTTTTAGGCATAAAATGGGTCAAATCCTCAAGTTCTAGTGTAAAATTATGCGGCATATCAGAGAAATGCGACAATGCAAATAAAAAATTTAAATTCCAATCAGACATAAAATCCTCACATGCTGCTGTTGTAATTTTGCCTTCAAAAAAATCATCAACAATAATTAGCTTACCATTCGTCTTTAAACCACTTAATAATGCATTAAAATCCTTATCAAAGTCTAAGGAATGTTTGAGTGATTCTACACAAAAAATTAAATCGTAATTACAAGATTCAGTATTTTCAAAATTGCTAACTTTAAAATCAACATTATCTAAATGATATTTATTTTTATTGCGATTAGCACTTTCTATTTCTAAATCGCTAACGCTGATTCCGGTAACTTTTGCGGCATTGTTTTTTGCAAAAAGTAAGCTGCCAAAGCCCACACCACAGCCTGCATCTAAGATATATTTACTTTTTATATCGATTTTTGAAATCAAAAATTCATAAATATCATTAAACATTCCCCCAAAGTCTAACCGCTTATGAATCGGGTATTCACCAGCAGATTTTAGTTTAGCTTCAATTTGAAAAAGAGCGTTATATAATTGCGTTATGTCGGTTGGTTTATTCAAGTTAATTCTTCTTCAAGATGAAAATAAATTCATTAGCATATTGTAATGGTGTAAAACTGTTTTGTTTGTTTTTGTAACCATTAAATTTACCAAAAGTCAAAATCTGTAATATGCGCATTATTGGCCATTGATCCGGAATACAACTTATAACTTCAAGCTCCTGCTGCTCAAATAAAGTTTTCCATTGCTGATAATTTTTTGCGTCCTGATGTCCTTTTTTATTAACTGCAAAAAAAAGTTTTTTAGTAAACAACCAGCGCCAGGAATTAGAATTCCTTACCATGAAGCAAATTCTGGAATCAGCAGTTGTAACTCTTTTAATATCTTGCAGCACTTTATCTTTATCAAGCATCCGTTCTAAAGATCCCAGACAGGTAACAAAATCAAACATTTTATCATCAAAAGGCAGCGCTTCGGCATTAGCTTCTATAATTACAGCTTCTGGCAGTTTCAATTTTGCTTTTTCTACAGCCACACTAGAAATATCAATACCGCTGCATTCCGCTTTATAATCTAACCCTATTTCTAGCATTCTGCCCAATCCGCAAGCAACATCTAGCAATTTTGCATCAGGTTTAATTCGAAGCAGTTCAGCAAAAATATAATACGCCTCTTTCGGCCGAAGATACATTTCACCTCTTGTCAAATACGTTTTATCAAACCAAGTTTTAATCGTTTGCTGCTGATTATCAATCATTTTTTCCATTTAAAATAATAAAAAACGCTTCGTTTTAATAATATAATCCAAATATTCTTCCTTGAATAATTTTTTCAGAAATTCCTCTTCAATTTTCACTCTAAATCGCATATAAAAGAAATATAATATCAATCCTCCCCAAATTAAAAAACTTGGAAACAAAATGCCAAATCCGGTAAAAAACAAAAACATACCATCTAATCCCGGATTTCGGGAATAATTAAAAATACCTTTTACATGCAGTTTAAAACTATTTTGTATTTGTTTATTTTCTTTTCGCATATATAACATAGAGCCAAATGTTATTAATCTGCCTGTAATCACACAAAGTGTTCCGATAAAAATTAACCAAGTATTGGTTTCAAAAACCAGCCATTTGCTTTCATGAAGATTCGGAAAAAAATATAAAAAGGGCAGTAAAAAATAAACATTTATAAAAAAGAATGGCACTGCCAAAATCATAATTTTTTTCCACATCGGCCATTTATAGATTTTAGCAATATATTCACTTTCATCAATCGCATAATTATTGTTTTTTTTGAAAAAATTCTGTGTATTTGCTACACTTGGCACATGAAAAAATATCAATTCAATAAGTAAACTAAGATACCCAAACACAAATGCAAAAATTATCATAACTCTTCTGTTTTACTTAAAAGCAATTCAAAGTTAGTCTCCCAACTTTGCATATTTAACCCTTTTTTTACAGATTGTACCAACTGTAAATACATAGCAGGAGAATTTAGAACATCTTTTACAGCACCTGTCATTTCACTCACGTTAAACGAATTCAAAATACCCTGAATGCCAACAGATTGATATTTTTTAAAATTACCCGTGGGTGTAATTATACAAGGCAAATGCGCACAAAGTGCTTCCATAATCCCCATACCATAACTTTCATAATCCGAAAAATGCAGCATCAGATCATATTCTAAAAGCAATTTATTTATATGCTCGTGCGGTACAGCATCATTAAAAGTAATATTCTCTAATTCACAACGTTCAACTTCACTTACAAGCTCTGAAAAATAAGGTTTTGAAAGTATTTCGCCGAAACAATCTACTTTGAAATCTAAATGTCTCAACTTTTTAACAATCTCCAAAAGTTTAGTATGTCCCTTGCCTTCAATGAAATTACCCAAATAAATTATTTTCTGCGGTTTCTCATTAAAGCTGTCTTTCGTCTTCCAACCACTATCAATACCGGGTTCTATTAAATAGCAGGTTTTGGCTGCAGGCTGTATAACATTATTCATATAATCTAATGAAACCATTCCCGTAACAAAAATCATAAACGACTCACAAATCAGCTTCTCAGCCTTAATTAGCCTATTATTAATATGCAAACCATTTACGGATGGCCAAAGATGGATCAAAAAACAAATCTTAAAACCCCTCAACCTGGTTACATTCAGTTTTTCATCAATCAAAATACCATCAATTATATAGGATACATCATCTCTAAAATCATATCCATTAATATCTGGTACAACATCAACTGCTGTCCTGTGGCCTTTTGCTATTAAAAATTCAAAAAGCTTCGTATTGTAAATCGTTCCGCCGCTAATTTTTTTACAAATGTCAGATGTTAAAATAATAATCATGCGTTTCCTTTTTTGAAAAAATGGAAAAACGAAATCAAAAATGAAAACAGAACGAGCCCATTACCAATCGCTACAATATATTTTCCAAATGAAAAATCAACATAAAAAAATAGCACCAAACTAACAAAATAACAACCTGCAAAAAAACGAGCATACTTCTGTTTTGTCTCTGCAAAAGCTTTTCTATTCCATACCGTCGTAATAATTTTATAAAAATACCGCATACATCCCGCAATCAAAACCCATTGCATTTCCGGATATTCAGATCCGATCAACAACGAAAACATCAAACAGAAAAAAGCATCAGCTTCCATATCAAGCATTCCTCCAAAATGCGTAATCTGATCAAGTCGTCTTGCCAAAAAACCATCAACACCATCCAACATTACAAATGCGGTACCCAAAACAGCTATATTGAAACGATCATTCATGATAAATGGTGCCGTAAAAAGCAGCATCAGCCGAAATAATGTTACCACATTTGGTACACCGCCCCAGTATTTCTTTTCTGTAAATCCGGACCAATTTTTAATCAGAAAGATCAAAAAAACAAAAGCGCCTGCAATAGGACAAAAAAATACGCTTCTATTGACCAAATCAATAAACAACCCGATCAAAATAAAAACCGAGTGATAAAATAACCAATCGACCGTAAATTCTTTTCTTTTCATAAAATCAAATACATATACACTCAAAATGCTATTATTAAACAGGATCTAAATTCAGAAAATGTTTAAAAAAATCTTTTTTTGTACGCAGGTAACCTTCACTTTCTTTTGTTGATTCAATCTCAATGGGAATGCAATCTACTAATACCACATTGGAATCCTTGAAAGCCTTCATTTTTTCAGGATTATTTGTCAAAAGCACAATAGATTTAACATCCAAATCTTCCAAAATAGCTATGGCTTCATCAAAGGCGCGTCCATCAGCTGATAATCCAAGTGCCAGATTAGCTTCTACTGTATCCTTACCTTCCTCCTGAAGTTTATATGCTTTAAGCTTATTAATAATTCCAATATTACGACCTTCGTGACGCAAATAAATTAAAATACCACCATTGCTGCTAAAATAATCCATAGCAACATGCAGCTGTTTACCACATTCACATTTTAAAGAATGAAAAATATCTCCCGTTAAACATTCCGAGTGTAAACGAACTGCAACCGGTTTTTTAAAATCAGTCTTTTCATGTACTAAAACAATATGCGGCATCCAATCATCTGCATCCTCAGAATACGCCATAATCTTAAAAATTCCCCAATCAGTAGGCAGCTGCGTCTCAACTTGATTCTTTAAAGTCATAAGCCAACGATTAATTTTTTATTTAAAATAAACCAAAAAGGTTTATATAACGAAAGTATGTAACTCAATAAAACAATTTGTTTTGCTTTTACCCTACCTAAATTAAAAAAAAATACTTTTGCAGAATCCCAAATTGAAAGATATATTTTTGATCTATCAATACTTTTTTTTAAGTTAAGCTTAATGTAGAATTAATAAGCGGAAATTAAGTTTAGAAACAAAAAAGGTAAAGCACACAAGATGTGTTTTACCTTTTTTAGTGATCTTGATGGTGCAGAATCCGAACCTGTTATTGGAAGATTTGATAATTTTGTAAATTCAATCTAAGTAATGTGAAACTGGAGTTGTCAATTTGTTGTTGTTTCCATAAGTTTTTGAATAAGTATCTTATCGTCTATTGTTATTGCGAATTTTAATGGAGTATTGTTAACATTATTTACCGAGTTCGGATTTGCATTGTATGATAAAAGAAGTTCAACTATTTCATAGTTGCCGTTTGAATTAAAAACTGCTATCCACAGCGGAGTGTTTCCATAAATATTCTTTTCTTCAATATTTATTTGTCTTTCAAGTAATTCTTTTGCTAATTGGATGTTATTGTATTGACAAGCAAAATGAAGAAGATTAAATTCTTTTTGATATTTCTTATTTATATTTTTGAGTTCTCTCACTTTTTGTAGAAAGTTTTCGCTATGAATGTCATTTTCAAACAAGTTAATTTCTTTCTCTTCGTTCATCGAAGTCTTTTTTTCTGTTGTAGCTTCACTTTTTTTAAAATAGTTGAGTATTTTCATAAGTCAAATGGTTTTTCTTTTACTAACGTGTATGTTTACAATGTCTGCTAACATTGGAAGTGTAAACAAAAGTTGGAAACTAAGTTAGGAATTATATTAACTTTAATCTATTGTAGTAAAAGTTTGATTCAAAAATTGAAGATCCATGATAGGATTCGAATCCAAGTTACCCATAAATACGGGGATTTTTAAACTAAAAAAATGTAAAAAAAAATTTTCAAATCATAAACAAAAAGCCTAAGAATCTAGATTCTCAGGCTTTTTAATTTTGTTGTGACCACGGTGGGATTTGAACCCACACGCCCTTACGAGCACCACCCCCTCAAGATGGCAAGTCTACCGTTTCTCCACGTGGCCCAAAATAAAAAAAGGTCATTCGCGTAACGAACAACCTTTTGTGACCCGACTGGGGCTCGAACCCAGGACCCCATCATTAAAAGTGATGTGCTCTACCAACTGAGCTATCGAGTCATTGCTATCAAGGAAAGTATTTGTTAAATCACAAATTTTGTGACCCGACTGGGGCTCGAACCCAGGACCCCATCATTAAAAGTGATGTGCTCTACCAACTGAGCTATCGAGTCATATTCTTTCCTTGAATGCGGGTGCAAATATAAGGAGTTATTTTTGATATTTGCAAGCTATTTTATTATAAATTTGTCTTTTTTTAATCAAAATTCACAACGCCTTAATTTATAGGTTCTTATTAAAATGAAAAAGATTATATTATTAGGATATATGGGTTGCGGAAAGTCAACCATTGCTCAAAATCTTTCAAAATCTACAAATATTCCGTTTCTCGATTTAGACAAATGCATCGAAAAAAGAACAAATTTGTCTATAAATGAGATTTTCGAACAACATGGAGAGATCTATTTTAGAAAATTAGAGCACGAAATGTTTCTAGAATTACTTCAATCTTCAGAAAATAGTATAATTGGTTTAGGTGGTGGAACGCCATGTTATGCCAATAATCACGAATTATTAAAAAGAGAAGATGTTACTTCTATATATTTAAAGGCATCTATAGAGACTTTATATAATAGATTAGTGCACAACAAAAGCAAGCGTCCGCTAATTGCTGATATGAATGAGGAAGAAATGAAAGAGTTTATTGCAAAACATTTGTTCGACAGAAGTTTTTATTACAACCAAGCGCAACATAAAGTTTCGGTTGATGATAAAACAGTCGAAGAAACGGTCGAGGATATTTTAGAGATTTTAGCTTAAAAAGGCGTAATCTCCACCATTTTCATCAAAAACAACCTGAACATGCTCTAATAAAGATGTTGATAGTGAAATTCCTTTAAAATCAGCCTTTACAGGGTATTTTTTGTGATTTCTGTCTACAAGCACTGCTGTTTTAAATTTCTTAAGCGGAACGTCTAAGAAATGACGAACAGCATAGATTAGAGTTGTGCCTGAATTTAAGACATCATCAACAAGTACCAATCCTTTGTTTTCGTATTCTCCTTTTGTTAAAGAAGTTTGTATTGGTAACTGCGGATTTTGTTTGTCAACTTTAACTTCACAAAGAGATACTTTAAGTGTAGAGATGTTGTTTAATGCTGCGGCAATTTTTTGGGCAAAAACAGATCCGTTAGAAGCAATTCCGGCAATCACAATTTCCTCTTCATCTACAAACGTTTCGTAAATTTGGTAAGCAATACGTTTTATTTTGTGTTCGATTTCCTGATTGGTTAAGATGATATTTTTGCTCATAATTTATTTTTTTGCTAAAGTACAAATTTTAAAGAAACTCCAATTTTTGAAATTCCAAATTCCAATGCTGGGGTTTAGATTTTAGATTTTGAAGTTTTATTGTTCGCTAAGTTTTGGAATTTGGAATTTTATTCTGTTTCTTCTTCGTCAAAAATTTCATTGCCATATTCGTCAATATCCCTTCTGTCTTTTTTGGTTGGTCTTCCGGTACCGCTTTTGCGATAATGTTCTTTAGATAGTTTTAATAGCTCTAAATGGGCATAAGCTTCAGGAGGCGTTTCGTTTTTTCTATATATGTCAACAAGTTTTGCTCCAACACGATTTTCCGGAATATCGAGTACGGTTATAATTTGAGTGATCTGATCTTTTCTAAAAGTAATTTTGTCCGTAGGAAAAACTTCTTTAGAAGGCTTGGCAACTTGCCCATTTACAGTGATATGGTTTTTTTTGCAAGCTTCTGTAACCATGTTTCTGGTCTTGTAATAGCGCACGCACCATAAGTATTTGTCTATTCTCATAATTTTTCTAAAATCGAAGTTAAATTCTTTACAAAAATAAATCAATATTGTATCTTGCGCACCTAAAAAATTAACAATAATGAATAAATTTAAATATTATTTTATTTTATTGCTTGCAGGTATTTCTTTAGTTTCTTGCTCTAAAAAAAGTGATGATGATCCAGTAATAGTTCCTTTAAGAGATTATGCAACGCAGTATAAAGTTGATAACGCAGATATTGAAGAATATTTAAATACAAATTATATAACGGTGAATGCCGATATGGATGTTACAATCTCGGTAATAACTGATCCATCTACACAGCCTTCTATTATGTCTTATTTAAACAGCGCTTCGTTTCCTAAGTTGCTTACAAGAGATATAGATTTACATGGATTTACGTATAAAATGTATTATTTGGTTTTAAGAGAAGGTGTTGGTACTTCACCAATGAATACTGATGGTGTTGTAGCGGCATATAGAGGAGATTATTTATCACGTGTCGAGAAAACAGATGCTGTACCAACACATGTAACGACGACATTTTTTGAGCAGGTTGTATATCCAAATTCGGTTATTGACTTGTATAATGCTGTAATGGGTTGGAGTGAGATTTTTCCTCAATTTAAAACCGGAACTACTACTGTTAATAGTGATGGAACTAATAAATATGAAAACTTTGGAGCCGGAGTATTGTTTATTCCGTCTGGATTAGGATACTATGCCTCACCACCTTCTTCAAGTACAATTCCTCTTTATTCTCCTTTGATCTTTAGTTTTAAATTATATGATTTTAAAAGATTAGATCATGAATATGCTATTTCTAATAATGCAATAGTAGGAACTCCTGATGGTGTCTTCGATTTTAATGAAGATATTAATGGTGACGGTTATGTTCGTGATTATAGAAATACTACTTTGTATCCTAATGCACCAGTTAATCCTGATGATACCGATGGAGATGGTATTCCTGACTTTTTGGATACTGATGATGATGGAGATGGGTATACTACCAGATTTGAAATTACAAAACCGACGGGAGAGGTTGGTATGGGGGTAAAGGATGGAAAACCTTTTAATTATGGGGTAAGTAGGTATTATCCTTGGAGTCCTATTGATGATGATCCATTAACGCCAAATACTGACGAAACGGAGCCTAGGGGAATTCCTAGAAGACCAACTGGTGATCTAACAGATCCTAATCAACTTGAATCTATAACAAATCCTAGAAAATTTGTAGAGGATGATTATAAAGCTGTTCCAAGGTTGAGAATACATGTGGATAAAACATATCCTTATCAAAAGAATTAAATATTAAGTTAATATATATTAAGCCTCGAAATCACTTTCGAGGTTTTTTTATGTCCAAAAATTATAAACTTGATTTTTGATTTGGTTGATTAAAAGAATGTTTTTGTTTTAAGGTTGGCTTTTTACAAGGGTTAATTGTTTGAATGAAAAAACCTCGAAAAGTAATTTTCGAGGTTTTTTTATAAGTAAGAAAATCTAAAAATTATTTTCTTTTGATAACTCTTTCTACCGCTTCAACAATCGCTCGATTGTTTAATTTGTATTTATCCATTAATTGCTCTGGAGTTCCGGATTCACCAAAACTATTGTTTGCGGTAACAAACTCTTGTGGAGCCCGGTTATTTAATGCTGGAAAACTCTTTTTTGGCAAGGTTATTAATTAAATGCAAAACATCCAATATTGAAAAGGTAAATTTTGGTTTTTTATCACTGTTCCTGAACGAAGACTAATCTGACTGTCGCATTTTTTGCATTGAAATTTTAAATTGGTTTTACGAAAAATTGCATCTGGTTTTATCTGAGGGATTGATTCTGTAAGATTATCCAATCAAAACAAGTAAGAAATAATTTACTAAAAATGTTTTATTATTTATATTTGGAAATATTTTTCTTACTTTTGTAAGGCATTGCTGATTTTTTAAACTAAATTTTATTAGTCACTATTTGAATTGTATTTAAAATAGTAATAAAAAATCAGGATATGATTGCACAAATTAATGATTCATATCTCAGTAAACTCAATTTATTTAAAATGTTCAAACACTTTCGTTTAAATGAATTTCTAATTTTGCTTTATAGACTTTTATTGGTTTATATTTTTTATTTCTTTGCCAGAGTTTTATTTTATCTTTTTAATAAAAACATACTAAAAGTAGATTCTGTTATTGAGTTTATTTCTCTTTGTTATTACGGTTTAGCATTTGATACTACTGCGATTTTATATGTCAATTTACTTTTTATACTATTGTCGGTTATTCCCTTATGGAGGAATACAAATTTAGGGTATCAAAAAATTCTTTTCTATCTCTATTTTGGTACTAATTTGATTGCTTATGCAACCAATTTTATAGATTTTATTTACTACAAATATACTTTTGCAAGAACTACTGTTGCCGTTTTAAATGTATTGGAACACGAAACAAATAAAATGACACTGCTGTTTAGCTTTATTGTAAATTATTGGTATGTTCCTTTTTTATTCCTGGTTTTTTCAATATTTTGGATATTATTGTATAAAAAACTGACTGTTAAGGTCTTTGTGCCTTCCAATAAAGGTTACTATTATGGGTTTTCAGTTATTAGTTTTTTGTTAGTTGTTTTGCTTACAATTGGAGGAATTAGAGGTGGCGATTTAAAAAAATCTACCAGACCAATAAATCTATTAGACGCCAGCCGCCATGTAACCAATATTGTGCATTCGGATATTGTGCTAAACACTCCATTTGCAATTTTTAGAACTATGTTTACTGATAGTTTTAAAAAAGTAAATTATACAGATGTAAATAATCAAATAATCCTTGAAAAAGTACAGCCAATAAAGCAATATAAAAACAACCCAAAAACAAAGCCCAATGTTGTTGTTTTTATACTCGAAAGCTACGGTAGGGAATATATAGGTGAATTTAATAAAGATTCTAAAATACCAAATTACAAAAGTCATGCACCATTTTTAGACTCTTTGTCGCAGCACAGCATGATTTATACAAATGCTTATGCAAACGGACGCCAATCAATTCATGGGATGTCATCTGTGTTAGCCGGAATCCCTTCTTTTAAAGATGCTTTTACATCATCGCCATATCCAAAACAAAAAATAGAATCGTTGGTTTCGACATTAAAAAGTCAAGGGTATAATACCTCTTTTTTTCATGGAGCTGCAAATGGTTCAATGGGTTTTATGGGTTTTTCCAATATTTTAGGAATTGATAATTATTACGGAAGAACAGAGTTTGATGATGATTCTCAATTTGATGGTTACTGGGGGATTTGGGATGAACCTTTTTTGCAATTCATGGAAAAAAAACTGGACAAAATGACAACCCCATTTTTTGCCAGCGTATTCACATTGTCTTCACATGAGCCTTACATTATTCCTGAAAAATATAAAAACAGATTTCATGAAGGAGGAGTTCCTATCCATAAATGTGCGGAATATACTGATTATGCTTTAAAGAGATTTTTTGATGAAGCCAAAAAGAAACCGTGGTTTTCTAACACAATTTTTGTTCTCGTCGCCGATCATTGCAATCAGATTTATTATGAAGAATATCAAAAGCCCATAAACCGTTATGCAGTTCCAATTATCATATACAAACCTAATAGCCAATATGTAGGTGTTGATGATGATTTTGCGCAACAAATCGATATTTATCCAACAATACTGGATATGATAGGATATCCTAAACCTTTTAGAAGTTGGGGGAGAAGTTTATTTGATAAAAAATCTTCTAAATCATTTGCGATTAACTCAACCGGTACAATTTATCAATTTTTAAAAGGAAATTATATCTGCACGTTTGATGGGAAAAATGCACTCGGTTTTTATGATAAAAATGATAAAGGTTTAAAGAACAATCTAATCGGTAATCGAAATGCTGAAATGAATGAAATAGAACTTAATTGTAAAGCCTTTATAGAAGATTATTACAACAGAGTAATTGACAAGGAACTTTATTATAAAAAATAACAAAACTCATAAATTAATATAAATGAAAAATAAAAAAAGAATAATTGCTTTTGCAGTTGTTGCAATTGTACTTGCCGGTGTAGGAAAATATGTTTATGATATGAATATTAATCATAATTTTAAAACAATAACGGAAGGAAAAGTTTATAAATCAGGAGTAATTCCTCCAGATGAGCTGGAAGATTATATTAAAAAATATCACATTAAATCTGTAATTGATTTGCGTTTTCCCGGGACTTTAGATTCTATTAATAACCCGGAAATTCCAGAACAGCTTATTGCTGAAAAAGAAGCAATTGAAAAAATAAAAGGAGTTAATTACTTTAATAATGGATCTGATCAGATTCCAAGTGAAAAAGCCTTAGAATCATTTTTTAGGATAATGGATAATAATGATAACTATCCAGTCTTAATTCATTGTTATCACGGAATAGGTAGGGCGCAATTATATTCGGCGTTATATCGAATTGAATATGAAGGATTTACGAATGAAGAAGCGCGTTCAGAAACGGGGACAATAGTGAAATTTAGTTCTTTTGACAACGGAACTCCTAAAGGAGAATATTTAAAATCGTATCAGTCCAGAAAAGAATTAATTAACAGTAAAGATTTTGTTGATACTATAGAGAAAAAAAAATAATATCTCAGTAAATCTATTTTAAACTAAGTATTTCCGCCAGGATAAAAATTTCAAAATATACACACAAATTACATCCAGATAAATCGGTATAACGGTGTATTTATTTTGGTATATTTTCTAATCTTACCGTTTAGATTTTCGATTAGATTGGTGGTACAAACTATTTTCCGATTTCAATTGGGAATTAAGAATACAGTAAATTCTTCTTTGTGACTGAAATAAAAAAAACCTCGAAAAATCGATTTTCGAGGTTTTTTTATAAGTAAGAAAATCTAAAAATTATTTTCTTTTAATAACTCTTTCTACAGCTTCAACAATCGCTTGATTGTTCAGTTTGTATTTATCCATTAATTGCTCTGGAGTTCCAGATTCGCCAAAACTATCGTTTACAGCAACAAACTCTTGTGGAGCCGGATTGTTTAATGCTAATACTCTCGAAACACTTTCTCCAAGACCTCCAAGGATATTGTGCTCTTCTGCGGTTACCACGCATTTCGTTTTAGCTAATGATTTTAGAATAGCTTCTTCGTCAAGAGGTTTGATTGTGTGAATATTAATTACTTCAGCAGAAATTCCTTTTGCTTCCAATGCTTCAGCAGCAATAAGAGCTTCCCAAACTAAGTGTCCTGTAGCTACAATTGTAACGTCAGTTCCTTCGTTTAATAAAATAGCTTTTCCAATTACGAAAGGCTCGTCAGACGGAGTGAAGTTAGGTACAACCGGACGGCCAAAACGCAAGTAAGCAGGACCATGATGATCTGCCAGTGCTAAAGTTGCTGCTTTAGTTTGGTTGTAATCACAAGTATTGATTACAGTCATTCCAGGCAACATTTTCATTAAACCAATATCTTCTAAGATTTGGTGTGTTGCTCCATCTTCACCAAGTGTTAAACCTGCGTGAGAAGCACAAATTTTTACGTTTTTGTCAGAATAAGCAACTGACTGACGAATTTGATCGTAAACTCTTCCTGTTGAGAAGTTAGCGAAAGTTCCTGTAAATGGAATTTTTCCTCCAATAGTTAAACCTGCAGCGATACCAATCATGTTAGCTTCTGCGATTCCAATTTGGAAAAAACGCTCTGGGTGATTTTTCTTGAACTCATCAAATTTTAATGATCCAATTAAATCAGCGCATAATGCCACAACGTTTTCATTTTTTTGACCTAGTTCAGTCATACCTGCTCCAAAACCTGAACGGGTATCTTTACTTCCTGTATTTGTATATTTTTTCATTTATTTTAAATTCAAAGATTTAAAAATTTAAAAATTGAAAGATTTTGAAGAAAATTCAAAATTCACAATTCAAAATTTAAAATTATTTAATAATCTGTATTGCCTCCTGTGTTATAATTTTGCTCCAAAGCAGTTGCAAGTTGTGAATCATTTGGTGCTTTACCATGCCAAGCATGACTGTACATCATAAAGTCAACACCATTACCCATTTCTGTATGTAGTAATACACAAACTGGTTTTCCTTTTCCGGTTCTGGCTTTTGCTTCATTCATTCCTCCAATGATAGCCTCGATGTCATTTCCTTTGGTGATTTCAACAACTTCCCAGTCAAATGCTTCGAATTTAGCTTTTAGGCTTCCCATTGCTAAAACTTCGTCAGTGGTACCGTCAATTTGTTTTCCGTTAAGGTCAACAGTTGCAATAAGGTTGTCTACTTTTTTTGCAGAAGCATACATGATAGCTTCCCAGTTTTGACCTTCTTGTAATTCACCATCTCCGTGCAAAGTATAGATCAAATGATTGTCTCCATTTAATTTTTTAGCCTGAGCTGCCCCAAGAGCTACAGATAAACCTTGTCCTAATGAACCAGAAGCTATACGAACTCCAGGCAATCCTTCGTGAGTAGTTGGATGTCCTTGTAAACGAGAATTTAATAATCTAAAAGTTGCAAGTTCTGAAACAGGGAAATAACCACTACGTGCTAAAACGCTATAAAAGACAGGAGAAATGTGACCATTTGAAAGGAAGAAAAGATCTTCTCCAATTCCGTTCATATCAAAACCTTCTTTGCGCTCCATAATGTTTTGGTAAAGAGTTACCAAAAATTCAGTACAACCTAGTGAACCACCTGGGTGACCTGAGTTGACAGCATGTACCATTCGAAGAATATCTCTTCTTACTTGGATAGTTAAATCGCTTAATTGTTGTGTGTTAGGCTTCATTTTATATGTAAAAGTTAAACTGACGCAAAAGTAATTGTTATTTTGCGGGGAGACAAATGATTTTTTGCTTTAGTTTGCCGCAATTGTTAAATTATAGATGTTTTTTTAGTGAACATAAAAGAAACATGTAATATGTTTTGATTTTGGTCTGCCGGAAATTATAATTAATTGTCTTAAAATTTTAATTGACAAATTATCTAATTGCCAGAATCTCTCTCCAGGTTATTAATTGAATATTATTTTCCTGAAGTTTTGTTTTGCATTCCTGACTGGTAAAAAAGTCAAAATCTATTTGGCGCCATGCTGAGCCAAAATTAGGATGATCGATTGTGATGCCTTGCATTTCGCGATCATCAAAAGCGGGATGAAGCAGGAAAACATTAAAACCAGGTTCGATGGAATCTAAAGCTTTCTTGTAAGATTTTCTAAGTTCGCCTTTTTCGAAATCTGCATAATATCCAATAAGAAGGTTGTTCTCTAAAAGTGTATTTTCGAAATTATATTTTTCGTCTGATAAACTGATTGATTCTACAAATTGTTTGTTGATGAAAACAGGTAGATTATACGTTTTTCCGAGTTCTTTATAGATTTCTAAAATTTCCGGGGTAACACCAACACTGCACATGTGAGAATCGAGATGTGTGGGTTGGATTCCAAATTGTAATGCTTTTTCGATTTGAGCAGTGAGTTCTTTTTTTATTTCGGATGGTTTTGCGTTATTTTTGAAATCTGCTCTGGTTTTATAAAAATAACCGTTTTTATCGACTAAACTTGAGACTTCACTAATTGGAAGGACAGGGGCAAATTTATAATTTTCCCATTCGCAGGTTAGTGTAAGATGTATACCGCAATCAAATTGTGGATTGTTTTTGGCAAATGTTGCCATTTCAAAAAACCATGCGCACGGAACCATTATACTGTAGGAGTTTACGGATCCGTTTTGAAGTGCTTTTATAGTGGCTTGATTTTCTGAATGTGATAATCCGGCATCATCGGCATGAATAATTAGTAATTTGGTGTTTTCTGGATATCCAAGTTTTTGAGCTAAGTTCATGTTTTTATTTGAGTTAATGGCACGCGGATTTTCGCGAATTTAAACGGATTTTTATTGTTGTTTTGTTATTCTGTTGGCTTTGCTTTCCGCAGATTTTCCTGTTCCGAAGCTTTGGGATCGCTTTGCCTGACAATAGTTTTATTCAAATTTAAAATTTTTGATGGAACTTTCAGGTCTTTTTTTGCGTTAGGGATAGAAACGGCATCCTTTTGTGACATCTTTGAGGTCTTAATTAACAATGATATTTACTGGAACAAAAGATATAGTGGATAGCCCGATCCGCCGCGGCGGAAACGCCCACAAATATTAAATTTCAATTTTTTTAAATCCCCAATTCCAAGGTTCAAGTTTCAGGTTTCAGGTTTGAAAATTGAAGGTCAATCGTGATTCATTTTCTAATTTTCTAATTGCCAAATTATCTAATTAATTTTCCCTGAAATTAGCTTATCTTTGCCGACTGAAAAAAGAAACAGATGAAGTTTGATTTATTACAAAAAGATCCGCAATCTAAAGCCAGAGCGGGAAGTATTACTACAGATCACGGCGTAATTGAAACGCCTATTTTTATGCCTGTTGGGACGGTTGCATCTGTAAAAGGGGTACACCAACGTGAACTTAAAGACGATATTAATCCGGATATTATTCTGGGAAATACATACCATTTATATTTACGTCCGCAGACTGAGATTCTTGAAAAAGCGGGTGGATTGCATAAATTTATGAATTGGGATCGTAATATTTTGACGGATTCTGGTGGGTATCAGGTTTATTCTCTTTCGGATAATAGAAAAATTAAGGAAGAAGGAGTGAAGTTTAAATCGCATATTGATGGTTCATATCACTTTTTTTCACCAGAAAGTGTGATGGAAATTCAACGTACTATTGGGGCTGATATTATTATGGCTTTTGATGAATGTACACCTTATCCTTGCGACTACAGATATGCGCAACGCTCAATGCATATGACGCACCGTTGGTTGGATCGTTGTATTAATCATTTGGACAAAGTGCCTTATAAATATGGATATGAGCAAACATTTTTTCCGATTGTTCAGGGAAGTACTTATAAAGATTTACGTCGTCAATCGGCAGAGTATATTGCAAATTCCGGACAACAAGGGAATGCTATTGGTGGTTTGTCAGTAGGAGAACCTGCCGAAGAAATGTATGCAATGACTGAGGTTGTTTGCGAAATTTTGCCGGAAGATAAACCAAGATATTTAATGGGAGTTGGAACTCCGATTAATATTTTAGAAAATATTGCGTTAGGAATTGATATGTTTGATTGTGTTATGCCAACGCGTAATGCCAGAAATGGTATGTTGTTTACAGCAAACGGAACAATTAATATCAAGAATAAAAAATGGGAAGCTGATTTTTCTCCAATTGATGAAATGGGACATACTTTTGTAGATACTGAATATACAAAAGCTTATTTGCGTCACTTATTTGCGGCTAATGAATATTTGGGAAAACAAATTGCTACAATACATAACCTTGGTTTTTATATGTGGTTGGTTCGTGAAGCCAGAAAACATATCTTAGCCGGAGATTTTAGACCATGGAAAGAAATGATGGTCAAGAATATGGACCAAAGACTTTAAATAAAAGGTTTCAGGTTATTTTGGTTTCAGGTTACAAGTTCCTTAAAAACTTGAAACTTGAAACCTGAAACAAGAAAAACATAAAAAATCTATGCTGACGATAATAGATAAATATATTTTAAAAAGATATTTAGCCACTTTTTCGGTGATGATCTTATTATTTATTCCGATAGGAATTGTAATTGATGTCGCTGAAAAGGTTGATAAAATGCTGGAGAACAAGGTTCCGTTTACTCAAATCGCGATTTATTACTACAACTTTACAGTTTATTTTGCTAACTCTTTATTTCCGATTTTTTTATTTTTATCGGTAATCTGGTTTACCTCAAAATTGGCAAATAATACAGAGATTATTGCCATTTTAAGTTCCGGGATCTCATTTACACGTTTTTTGCGACCTTATATTATTGGAGCGTCAATTATTTCGGTTTTTGCTCTTTTAATGGGATTTTTTGTCGTTCCTGCTGCCAGCGAAGGCTTTAATAATTTTAGATATACGTATTTAAGAAATGGCGGAAAGGAACTCATGCGGGGTGAAAGTACTAATGTATATCGCCAGCTTAATGATAACGACTTTATTTTTGTAAATAGTTTTAATGAAGAGTCAAAAACGGCTTTTAATTTTTCGTTAGAGCATTTTGAAAAAGATGAATTAACGTATAAAATTACGGCTAGCCGTATTAAATGGGATCCGAAAGCAAAAACTTATATTTTGTATGATTATACTAAAAGAACAGTTGGAGGATTGAATGATAAAATTGAAAAAGTACCTGAAAAAAGGGTGCCTTTTAAATTTGAATTGGCTGATTTAACTCCTGTAATTTATATTGCAGAAACACTTCCGCTAGGAAAACTAATTGATTTTATTGATAAAGAAAGAAAAAGAGGCTCTGGAAATATAAATGTGTATTTAGTTGTACTCTATAAAAAATACAGTGTGCCAATTTCGGCATTTATTCTAACTATTATTGCGGTGGCAGTATCGTCAATGAAACGTCGTGGTGGTATGGGAATGAATCTTGCTATCGGAATTGCAATTGCGTTTTCTTTTGTTTTCTTTGATAAAATATTCGGTACTCTTGCCGAAAAATCTACATTTTCACCTTTATTTGCTGTTTGGTTCCCGAATGTTGCTTTCGGAATTTTGGCAGTTTACTTATTACGTAATGCGAAACGATAATTTAAAAAGTTATTTAAATCTTCATTTAATTGTTTTTATCTGGGGTTTTACAGCTATTTTAGGCGCTTTAATCACCATAGATGCTGAAAATTTAGTTTGGTTCAGAATGCTTTTGGCAGGTGTTTTTCTGGCTGGATTTATAGTTTATAAAAAACAATCTTTTGTAATCTCGGCTCAGTCTTTTGCTAAATTGATTTTTGTTGGATTATTGATTGCACTGCATTGGATTTTCTTTTTTAAGGCAATTCACGTTTCGAACGTTTCAATAACACTTTCCATATTTTCATTAGGTGCTTTTTTTGCATCCTTACTGGAGCCTCTTTTTTATGGGCGAAAAATATTATTCTATGAAGTTTTCTTCGGATTGGTTATTATTGCCGGTTTAGCCCTTATAATGCAAGTCGAAGTTAAATATCTGCATGGTATGTATTATGCCTTGGCTGCAATTATTCTGGGTGTTTTGTTTACTTTAATGAATGGTAAATTAATTACAGAACACGATCCGTCGGTTATTACATTTTATGAGTTTGGTGCCGGAGTTTTCTTTATTTCTATTTATTTTTTAGTGCAGGGAAAATTTACGGCTGATTTTTTTACAATGTCATTAAACAACTGGGTTTTGTTGCTTGTTTTAGCCTCTATTTGTACTGCTTATGCTTTTACGGCATCAGTAAAAGTAATGCAGCGATTAACACCTTATACTGTGATGTTAACGACTAATTTAGAGCCTGTTTATGGAATTGTTCTGGCTTATTTTATTCTGGGAGGAAAAGAAAAAATGAGCACAGAATTTTATATTGGCGCCCTTATAATTGTAATTACAGTTATTTTAAACGGCGTTTTTAAACATTATAAAAATAAGAAAGAACTGTAATAGTTTACTTATTTTTAAATCACAATTTGATACTTTACTAACAATTAACTGTGCCAATGATATAATATTTTTATATTTGCGGTTCGATTTACAAACAAAATTCAAAAATCCATGGAATATTTAGATTTTGAGCTTCCAATCAAAGAACTTGAAGAACAGTTAGAAAAGTGTGTTATTATTGGAAAAGAATCTGATGTTGATGTAACACCAACCTGCAAGGAAATCAACAAGAAATTAGAACAAACTAAGAAAGAAATATATAAAAACCTTACGGCTTGGCAACGTGTTCAATTGTCAAGGCATCCAAATAGACCTTATACTTTAGATTATATCAGAGCAATTTGCGGAGATACATTTTTAGAACTTCACGGAGATAGAAATTTTAAAGATGATAAAGCTATGGTTGGCGGACTTGGAAAAGTAAACGGTCAGTCGTTTATGATCATAGGTCAACAAAAAGGTTTTAATACAAAAACACGTCAGTACCGTAATTTTGGTATGGCAAACCCAGAAGGATATCGTAAAGCTTTGCGTTTAATGAAAATGGCAGAGAAGTTTGGTATTCCAGTTTTAACTTTGGTAGATACTCCGGGTGCATATCCAGGACTTGAAGCTGAGGAAAGAGGTCAGGGAGAAGCGATCGCAAGAAACATTTTTGAAATGGTTCGTTTACAAGTGCCAATTATCACAATTATTGTTGGTGAAGGTGCTTCAGGAGGAGCTTTAGGAATAGGTGTTGGAGACAAAGTTTACATGTTAGAAAACACTTGGTATTCTGTAATTTCTCCAGAATCTTGTTCTTCAATTTTATGGAAAAGCTGGGAGTACAAAGAACGTGCTGCAGATGCTTTAAAATTGACTTCATCTGATATGAAAAAACAAAAATTAGTTGATGATGTTATTCCGGAACCACTTGGCGGAGCGCACTACGATCGCGAAACTACTTTTAAAACGGTTGCCGAATATATTGCCAAAGGATATAACGAATTGAAAGACTTATCAACAGCCGAGCTAATTGCCCAAAGAATGGACAAATACAGTAAAATGGGCGAGTATAAAGAGTAAATTCTTACAAGAATGATTGAAATCCGAAGCCTTACAGTTTCGGATTTTTTTTTGCTTATGAACAAAAAAAACAAATTTATAAACAATTAATAGTTATAACTCGATAACAATTTTTTTTTAAATTTTGTTACTTTCGCTATATGGAAAATTTCAAAAATGTAAATCCTGTAAAGGTAGATAAAACCACAATTATTAATTTAGAAAAAGGAAAATTACCTCCGCAAGTACTTGATTTAGAAGAAGCTGTGCTTGGGGCAATGATGATTGATAAAAAAGGGGTTGATGATGTAATTGATATTTTGCAAGCTGATGCTTTTTATAAAGATTCGCATAAATTTATTTTTGAAGCGATTGTTCAGCTTTTTACCGAAACACAGCCAATCGATTTGTTGACGGTTTCGGCCCAATTGAAAAAAAATGGAAAATTAGAAGTAGCCGGTGGTGATTTTTATTTAATCCAGCTAACTCAAAAAATTGCATCTTCGGCGCATATCGAATTTCACTCACGTATCATACTTCAGAAATTTATTCAAAGAAGTTTGATTAGAATTTCTTCTGAAATTATCGAAGCATCTTATGATGAAACAACAGACGTATTTGATTTGCTGGATCAAGCCGAATCAAAACTATATGAAGTAACGCAAGGAAACATCAAACGTAGTTCTGAAACTGCTCAGAGTTTAGTACTTCAGGCTAAAAAGAAGATTGAAGAAATTGCAAAACAAGAAGGTTTAAGTGGTGTTGAAACCGGTTTTACGAATCTGGATAAACTGACTTCCGGATGGCAGCCAAGTGATTTAATTATTATCGCAGCAAGACCTGCGATGGGTAAAACGGCATTTGTACTTTCGATGGCGAGAAATATCGCTATTCAATATGGGCATGGAGTGGCATTGTTCTCTCTGGAGATGGCATCAGTTCAGTTGATTACCAGGTTAATTTCATCAGAAACAGGATTGTCATCAGAGAAATTGCGTACCGGTAAATTAGAGCCTCACGAATGGGAAATGTTGAGTACCAAAGTGAAAAACTTAGAAAAAGCACCTTTGTTTATTGATGATACACCATCGCTTTCTATTTTTGATTTAAGAGCAAAATGTCGTCGTCTGGTTTCACAACATGGGATTAAAATTATAATTATTGATTATTTGCAGTTGATGACTGCCGGAGGAAATAATAAAGGAGGAGGAAATCGTGAGCAGGAAATCTCGACCATTTCCCGAAACTTAAAGGCCTTGGCAAAAGAGCTAAACGTTCCGGTAATTGCACTTTCGCAGTTATCGCGTGCTGTTGAAACGCGTGGTTCCAGTAAGCGTCCGTTGCTATCGGATCTTCGTGAATCCGGGGCAATTGAGCAGGATGCTGATATCGTTTCGTTTTTATACAGACCTGAATATTATAAAATTGACGAATGGGATGACGAAGAAGCTTCACCAACCGCTGGTCAGGCCGAAATTATGATCGCAAAACACCGTAATGGTGGTATTGAAAATATTCGTTTAAAATTTATAGGACATCTTGGAAAATTTGATAACCTGGATGATTTTAGTGGTAACTATGACGATTTGCCATCAAAAATGAATCACGATGATAATCCCTTTATTACTAAAAATCTGCCATCTGCAAATGAAGCTTTTGGAAGCAATTTAAATGATGACGATGACGATAGTGATGTTCCGTTTTAACCATGTATATTAAAAGCCTAATTATTAGGCTTTTTTTTATGTCTAAATGTTAATTTTTTTTATAAAATTGAGTAGCTTAGCAAAGCAGTTGAACCAAACAATTGTCTATTAACATTTAACCAAAAATAAATTATAATTATGTCACAAGAAAAAAATCTTGAAAATTTAGGAAGTGTAGAAATTGCATTGTCAGTAGGAGAATCATGGACGGCAAATTACCGCAAAATTCCGGGACTTGAAGAAGATGCAAGTAAGAAAACTACAGCTTATCTTATTCCGTTAGCAACATTACAATCAGTGCTAAAACATCAAATCGATGCGGTTCGTGCGTATAAAGGAATCAATAATGCCGGACAACAAGTTTTGATTTTTGTGGGTACAAGATTAGACGCAGACGGTATTTACAGAGATGTTTTCTTCCCGGGAGACGGAATCGAAAATGGTGGAGAAGTTGTTTATGATGCTACTCGTCCATGTCCGCCAAACGGAGATCCTAATAGTCCTTTAAACTAATTGGATTAGATGACGTATCTTTTTTTAACATACTTTGGTTATTTTCTTTTAATAATCAATTTTGTATTATATGCTAAAGGCTTCTCCAAATTTGGAGGAGCCTTTAAGACTTATACGAGTTATCTTTTTTTGCTGGTAATTGTACAGATGGCAATGGAAATTATGACATTGTTAAACATTCTTAATCTTTACTTGGTTCACTGTTATTTTATAGGTCAGTTTATTTTGCTCGGAATTTTTTACAGAACCCTATTACAGGATTCTTTGCAAAAGAAAGTTGTCGTGATAGCAATGAGTATAGGTTTACTGGTATTAGTGATTCAGTATGGGATAGAACCAGATTTATTTTTTAAATTTAACTTGTTAGAAATTGCAATTACATCTTTGCTGGTTGTCTTTTTTGCCTTGATGTATCTTTACAATATGCTTACCACCGAAAAAAAATATTACTATATCACAATTGGGTTGGTTATTTATTTGCTGGCCAGTACCGTTTTGTTTTTGGTCGGAAATTTAACTCTTGGTTTGAGCGATGAACTAAAATTGATGACCTGGACTTTAAACGCATTTTTTGTGGTAGTTAATCAGTTGTTTATTTTATATGAATGGAAGGTAAGTTTTAGAAACAAAAAAGAAATTCCTGAAGAAATATGAGTGGAACGCCTGTTTATGAAAAAGAAATTGTTGCCATAATTTTGTATACATCATGTTTTTTCATGATAGTTGCTGTTTTTTTAGTTGCTTTTTTTTATTTCTCAAGAAAGAAAATTATTCAGAAAGAAATTGAAAATAAGAATTTAGAAATTCAATATCAAAAAGATCAATTGCATGCTGTTATTGTTACCCAAGAGGAAGAAAGAAAAAGAATTGCTCAGGATTTGCATGACGATATTAGTTCGAAACTTAATATTGTTTCGCTAAACAGTCATTTACTTACTTCGCCTAATTTGACAGAAGCCGAAACAATAGAAATTACTGGTAACATAATTGCCTTAACGACTAAAGCGCTCGAGAATTCCAGAAAAATTGCTCATAACTTGTTGCCTCCTGTTTTTGAAAAATTTGGATTAAATGCCGGTGTTGAAGAATTATGTGAAGAATTCGAAAGTAGTAAAGCGATAAAAACGTACTATAAAAATGAGATTGATTTTGATGAAAAAGAGATTGATCGCCATTTACACGTTTTTAGAATTTTGCAGGAATTAATGAATAATTCACTGCGTCACGGTAAAGCAACTCAAATTTGGGTTGCCTTTAGAAACGTCAATGGAATTGACACTTGTAATTATGAAGATAACGGCGTTGGCTTTGATAGTAAAAATGTTGAAAATCAGAAAGGTTTAGGTATGAAAAATATTGATAGCCGTATTTCGTTCTTAAACGGAACAATCAAAATAAGCTCTGAAGTTGGTAAAGGAATGACAGTAATTTTTACTTTTTAACTTAAATTCAAATAATAAATGTGTTTTTAACGCAATATAATACGGGATAACGTATTTTTTTGGTTCATATTTTGTAATTTCGGCAGACCAAACGACCAAAAACAAAAAAAAATGAATGCCGCTATTAAAATTGCTTTAGTCGATGACGAAGTTTTATTCCGTAAAGGGATTTCTTTTTTGTTGCAAAGAGAAGATAATATTGAGGTCGTTTTTGAAGCCTCAAATGGTGAAGATCTTATTTCTAAATTAGAAGAGATCGAAACAAAACCGGATATTATTATCATGGATTTGAAGATGCCGGTATTAAATGGTGTTGAAGCGACAAAAATAATCAGAAAATTATTTCCCGAAATTAAGATAATTGCTTTAACAAGTTATGATACAAAATCATTTATAGCTAATATGATTCAGGTTGGAGCAGTGGCTTATCTAATAAAGAACACAACGCCAAAAGATTTAATCAGAACTATTAATGAGGTCAATAAAAAAGGATTTTATTATAATAAAAATGTGTTAAGAACAATTCAGGAAACAATTGTTTCTTCTAAAAATACTAAAGGAAATTTAGAAACTAGTTTTCTTTCGCCTCGCGAAATAGAAATTCTTCAACTTATTTGTCAGCAAAAAACAACTTCTGAAATTGCTGAAAAGCTTTATTTAAGTCCACGAACAGTCGAAGGTCACAGAAACAATTTATTACTTAAAACTGAATCTCGAAATATTGCCGGTTTAGTGGTATATGCAATTCAAAACGAAATTGCAGATCTAACACTTTAATTTATTTAGCTTGTTAAAAATTGGATTGATAATACGTAGTATAAGATCATTATCAATACCAGTAAACATAGACCTATTTTTTGCATTGCATTTAATCCTTTTGGTTGGTTTTTACTTTCGTTAAACTTCATAGTTCCGGTTTTTCATTGGTTAGCTTGATGGTTCGGGACAGCAAATTTAGGTAGAAATAGTTTTTGAAGTATAGGGGTTTTTACCTGTTTTTAAAGATTAAAGAAACAATTGTTTAATCAGATTCCGGATTTAACGTTTGAACCCGTTATAAAACCTGAGATCCGTTGTGTTTTTTGATGCTTCCTTTATATCTTTACTAAAATAATTTTCTAATGAATAAGAGTTTAGTTTATATTTTCATATTTCTACTTTCATTTACAGCAAAAGCTTCGTTTATCTTGCTGCCAATGGATGAAACAACTCAGCAAAATCATCTAAAAGCTTACGGAATTACCTATTGGTGTTTAAGTAAAGATTATAAAGCAAGCTGGTTGCTCAATTATCGCGGAGGTTCTTTTTTGCTTCCTGATGCTCCTGAGATTAGAAAAGAATGTCAGATTCGTGGAGTTAGTTTTGAAATTCTTTCAGATAGTGAAGAAGCTTCAATTTTAGAAGAAATCTCAAGTCCATCACAAAATATGGAATCTGTTGTTCTTGAAAAAGCACCTAAAATTGCAGTTTATACTCCAAAAGGCAAACAACCCTGGGATGATGCTGTGACATTAGTTTTAACTTATGCCGAAATTCCGTTTACACCAATTTATGACGAAGAAGTTTTGAGTGATCAACTATTACTTTATGATTGGTTGCACTTGCATCATGAAGATTTTACAGGGCAATACGGAAAATTTTATGCCGCTTATAAAAATACACCTTGGTATATCGATCAGAAAAAAGATGCTGAAGCTTTAGCTACAAAATTAGGTTATGCTAAAGTATCGCAGGAAAAAGGTGCAGTTGCCAAAAAAATTAGAGATTTTGTTATAGGTGGCGGGTTTATGTTTGCCATGTGTTCAGCAACAGATAGTTTTGATATTGCCTTGGCTGCTGATGGAGTTGATATTTGCGAAGCTATGTTTGATGGAGATGCTAGTGATTCAAATTATCAATCAAAATTAAATTATTCAAATTCGTTTGCTTTCAAAGATTTTACTTTGGAAAGAAAACCTGAAGTTTATGAGTTTTCGGATATTGATATGACATCAAAACGTCGAATTCCAGTTGAAAAAGATTATTTTACCTTAATGGAATTTTCGGCAAAATGGGATCCAATTCCAAGTATGTTATGCCAGAATCATACTCAGTTAGTTAAAGGTTTTATGGGACAAACGACCTCATTTGATACGGCATTAATAAAATCAAATGTTTTAATAATGGGAACTTGCGAACTAAATGGCGAGTCGAGATATATTCATGGTGAAAAAGGAAAAGGAATGTTCACTTTTTTTGGAGGTCATGATCCTGAAGATTTTCAACATCAGGTTGGAGATCCTCCAACAGTTTTAGACTTACATCCAAATTCTCCGGGTTACAGATTAATTCTTAATAATGTTTTGTTCCCGGCGGCAAGAAAGAAAAAACAGAAAACATAATTTAATTCAAAGAAAATTCAAACCATATAGGAATGTGATCTGATATTTTTCGAGCTTCTTTTAATGAAATGAATTTTTTATGGAATGAAATTATTCCTGAATTAATATATTTTGTGGACTCAGATTTATAAAAGATATTGTCAAATTCAGATGCTAAACAATTGTCAGCGTAACATTTCTGTTTTAATGTGGTCTTTTGATTCTGCAAAATAGGGGCATATCCCATCTTTTTTAACGGATTAAAAACAGTATGTGATTGAGGGCAATTAAAATCTCCAAGAAAAACTAAATTTAAATTAGGATATTCCTGAGGGAAAAACTTAAAGTACTTAATTTCTGTCTCAGGTTGTTTACTTTTAGTAATAGCGTGAAAATTTACCAGAGTGATTAATTTTTTATTAATTTCAAAGGTGGCAAAATAAGGCTCACGATCAATCTCTAGATAGTACTTTTTCTCAAGCCAGGGATTCCCTTTTAATTTTATTTTAGAAGTTTTCCAGATAAATGCATAGCGTTCCGTTTTATAACTGCTGCTGCTAGTGGGATCACTAATACTATAATCCCATTTTGAACCTTTTTCGTTAAGGATTGCTGTAAGTTTTGCAATTGCCTGAGCACCACCATAACCAGCAACAACTTCCTGAATTGCTATAATGTCGTAGTTACTAATGGTGCTGGCTATAAAATTTAATTCAGATTCGGATTTTGACTTTCCAAAGTTTTCTAAATTCCAGGAAAGGATTTTAGTTTGTGAAAAAGAGAAAAAACAAAAAAATAAGAGAATAAAGCTAAGTGTATTTTTCATGCAGAATTTTAAAAATCAAATATAAGCATTTCAAAATTTGGCAATAGTTTCTTTTATTTCAATTATTGTAACTTTTTGTTTCCAGCAATAGATAAGATTAAAAAAGATTTATTGCTTTTTATATCGGTTCTTTAAAGCACTTGAAATAATTATAATCTGTAAAACAAGTAGGGCTGGGATAAAAATAATTTTCCAGTCTATTTCAAGCCATCCTGTTTTTTCTGAAATGAAAGCAAAACTCATTGAAAGGAAAAGACAAAGAAACATGGTTTTCATAATAATCTTATTTTTAGTTGTGTTAATCTTTGAGATAAAATTAACTCTATATCTTTGTTTCATCAGGTAAGTCAATAGATTCATTACAAATCTATCGTTATAAAAAAATATTTCCTTACGGGAAACCGTAAAAGTACTAAAATTTATACTAAACCAAAATCTTTGGCAATAGCAATTAAGTGAACATTATTGTTAGCTTTAAAATATATTTTTAGTTTATTGATTCTTTTTTCAATACTACTTGTCCCGTTTGGAGTTATGCAAGAAGCCTTAAATTCATTTGAGATACTTTCTAAAATATGTCCTTGAGCTAAAAGCTTTAAAATAGAAATGTCATAAGATTCAATTTCAATCAAGGCTTTATCAGTAAAACTAAACGATAAATCAGAAGAAAGTATTTTTTCTTCGTTTCTATAAGTTGCTTCAATTGCTTTTTTTAGCTCCTCAATACTGTTTCTTCCTTTAGAAACATATCCATTAATTTTCAGGTCATTAAAAAGAGATTTTATTCGATATGATTTATCTTCAATCGAGAAAACTATTTTTTTTAATCGAGGCTGAACTTCGTTTATTGCTTTTATCAAATCCTCGCCACTTGTTAGGTGAGTTTTTCTATGATCAGTTTTAAAAGACAAATCGCTTATAAGCAAATCATAAGGTTCATTGTCTACCAATGCTTTTTTTGCTTTTAATAAGCCGTCGTCACAATATTTCACATGATGAATTACTGGGATTTTAAGGTCTTCAAGTACTTGTATAACTGCGATACTTATACTATCTAAATCTTCGGCAACTAAAACTTTTTTGAACATATTATATTTTGTTTAAATGGGGAAAGTGAAACTTAACTTAAAACCTTTTTCATAATCAGGGTCAAAAATAATAGTTCCATTTATAGTTTTAATACGGTTTTCCACATTTTGCAAACCATTTTTAAAAATTAAATGATTTTTATCGATTCCAACGCCGTTATCATTATAGATGACGATAATATTTTTTTCTTTTAATTTAAATGTAGTGCTTACTAAAGACGCCTGACTATGTTGCTTCATGTTTAAAAACAATTCTTGTATAACTCTGTATAAGATTATTTTTTTGTTTCTCTCGACTTTATTCCAGGAAATAGTATCAAAACCATTTACTAAAATATTAATTTTTGGAGTTTTAAATCCGGCAATCATTTCTTTTAACGCGATTGCATAATTTTCATTTGTTACAATTTTGCTGTTTTCTTTTGAAATGTTTCTCGTGCGTGAATATATATTCTCTAAGCTGTTTAGAAGATGTTCTTTGTTTTCGTTTAATTTCAGGTCCGTACTTTCTGCAAAAGCCATTGTTTGATAAACATCGTTTGCCAGTTCGTCATGTAGTTTTTTAGAGATTCGCAGTTCACTTTTAAAAATTGCATCATCTTTTTCCTTTTTCCCTTTTAACTTTAAATGAAAACAAAGAAATGTGACCAGTCCTAAAATAAATACAATTATTATGTATGAAATGATATTTCGTTTTTTTTGTCTTTCTAGCTGAAGTTTGTTTTCTGCCCTTTGCTCTTTAAGTTTTAGATTCTCTTCTTTGTCTTTTTTAGCAGTATATTTAATATTCGTAAATTGGTTTTTAGCAGTTTGTCTTGCAATCGTAATACTATCTACTAATTTGATATATGATAATGAATGTCGTTTTAGATCATTTTCTTCACTATGTTTTATTAATAAACCCAAGGTTTCAATCTTGTCTGTAACATTATTTATTTTCGATGCATGCTGATAGGCTTTTTTAGCATAGTCAATTGATAAACTTGGATTAGTTTTTTCAAAAAACATCGAAAGATCTTTATACGTCGTTACTAAACCTTCTTGTGTTTCTGGTTTTAATCTAATTTTTAATGCTTCGTAAAAATAGTTTAATGCTTTTTTAGAGTTTCCTAGTTTATAATAACAAAAACCTAAATTATTTATTGCGAAAGAATAGTTAGCATGGTTAATAGCGTCCTCTTTCGATACATTTTTTTGTGAGGCTAGAATTTTGAATATTTTCATAGCCTCTTTGTATTTCTTCTGATTGATATAAATTGCACCTAGATTGTTTAAAGCAATATGTTTTCTCCAGGCGCTTGTGTTCAATGACAGCGCTTTATTGAAGTATAAAGTAGCATTAGTATTATCATAGTTGTTCATGTAGTTAAGTCCCAATAGATTATATACTATCCATGAATATCTTGGGTTTTTGATATGTTTTATATAAGGCAATGCTTCTGTGGCACTAGTTTCACTGGCGATATAATTTCCTTGTTCAAATTGAAGTTCAGCGATACAAGACAAGGCATATACATAATCGATAGTGTTTTTATTTGGGTCACAAAGTTTTTTTGCTTTATTGAAAAAGTAAATTGCACTGTCTTTTTTATTAGTATCAAAATAAACATCTGCAATATCTGATAGTCTTTTTATTTCTGCGGTGTTATCCTTTTTTTTAGGTTTTACTACATTGTCATTTTTATAAGATTGATATAACAATAGAGAGCCTCCTAATAATAAAAATTGTACTATTAGCAGATATTTTAAAATTGCTTTGTTTGGAATAAAACGTAATTGTTTCTTCATAATTACACAGGAAATTTAATAAAAACTTTAAATCCTTTATCCGGAGCAGAGTCAATGTCTATTTCTCCTTTAATTGCTAAAATTCTATTTTCGACATTATGCAACCCATTTTTAAATGTTATGGTATTAAGGTTAATACCTTTTCCATTGTCTGTGTAATTAATAATAACACTTTTGTCAGTCTTTTTAAAAGTAATACCAACTAAAGAGGCAGTGCTGTATTTCTTCATGTTTACAAGTAATTCCTGCAATACTCTGTAAACTGTTATTTTTTTGTTCTTGTCGATTTCATTCCACGAAATTGTATCAATACCATTTAATAAAAGATTAATGTTTGAAGAATTGAACTCCGAAATCATTTCTTTTAAGGTTTTACTATAATTTTCGTCGGTTATGATTGTACTGTTTTCTTTTGAAATATCTCTCGTTCGGGAATATATCGCATCAAGATTATTCAATAATTGCTCTTTGTTTTCTGTCAAAGAAAGATTTTTGCTTTCGGCGAAAGCCATAGTATGATAGATATCATTGGCAAGTTCGTCATGTAATTTTTTTGCAATACGGGTTTCACTATTATAAGTTGCCTCAATTTTTTTACGATTTCCTTGAGAAGTTAAATAGAAATATAGCACTAAAATCAAACTTAAACTTAGTACAATGATAATGTACGATATAATATTTCTGGTTTTTTGCCTTTCTAATTGTAATTCATTTTCTGCTCTGTGTGTCTTAAGCTTTAAATTTTCGTCTTTTTCTTTTTTAGAGTCATATTTAATTCTGGCAAATTGGTTTTTTGCTTTTTGTCTTATTTCAAAAACACTGTCTACCAGATTAACATAGATTACAGAGTACTTCTTTAATTCTTTATTAGAGCTATTTGTAATTATTAGTTTTAATGATGACAATCTTTCGTCAATATTATTTATAGAACTAAATTTTTCATAACCCTGAAGCATATATTTCTTTGCCAAAGAAGGATTGCTTTTTTGGTAAAACTTTGCAAAATGAATATAACTTTTTCCTAAGTTAAAAGGTTTGTTTCTCTTTTGTCTTATCTCGTAACTTTTATTGAAATAGTAGAATGCTTTGACTAAATCATTAGTCTTAAAATAACAAAATCCAATATTGTCTAAAGCTTTCGCCTGAAATTCATCATTATTAATGATCTCTTTTTTTGTTATTAAAGAAAGAAAGATTTGGAGAGATTCATTGTATTTTCCCTCTTCCATTAATATAACTGCGATATTGTTTTTTGCAGCCAGTTTTTTCCATTCTTTTGTTTTTAATTGTAATGCTTTTTGATTGTACAATATGGCATTTTTGTAGTCGTATGTATTTAAGTAGTTAGTACTTAGTGTAACATATGAATTCCATATTTGAGAAGTCTTTTTTACATATTTTAAGTAAGGAAGAGCTTCAGTAATTGTAGCTTCACTTCCGGCATAATCACCATTAATTTGTTGAATCTCTCCCATACGGTTTAGTGCAGCTACATAATTGTCAGCATCTGTTACCGGATTACAAATAAACTTTGCCTTATTATAATAGTAAAAGGCACTATCTAATTTGTTTTTATCATAAAATAAGGTATCAGCAATTGCAATTAATTTTACAATCTCAGCTTTTTTGCTTTTGGGTTTAGCTATTTTACAATCCTTTTTTTGACAAGATAAGAGAAATAGAAAAGAGAAAAATATATATAGGGATGTGCGCATTCTGGGTGGTATCATGCGCCAAAAGTAAAGAATTTTAGCTCTTTAAAAAGAGTATAAATACGGTATTTTGTGTGTTTGTATAATTCTTTTGTTTCTTGCCTTCAGATAGTAGTAAATACAAGAAAACCCTCAATTAAGAAGGTTTTCTTGTGAATTTTATTACAGTGTTTCTTTTATGTTATACGGCTCTCATTCCTGTAGTAATTGCCAATCTGTTCCATGAGTTAATTGTGATGATCAAAAGAATAATTTCTGCAAGGTATTTTTCGTCAAATAAATTAGCTGCATTTTGATAAACTTCGTCAGAAACATGATTACTGATTAAAGTAACTTGCTCTGTCAAAGCTAAGATTGCTTTTTCTTCTTCAGTATAAACATCTGCTTCACGCCATGCACTTAGTAAATATATGCGCTGTTCAGATATACCATGTTTTCTGGCATCGGCGGTATGCATGTTAATACAATATGCACATCCATTAATTTGTGAAGCGCGAATTTTAATTAATTCTTTATGAACAGGCGTTAATGAAGTAGTAGAAATGTATTTTTCTAGATTCATCATGGCTTGATAAGCTTCTGGGGCAACTGCTGGGATAACGATTCTTGATTTCATTTTAATTGTTTTTTAATGTTTGATACAAAGTTCAGAGATATCTATATTAAAAAACTTGAAGTACTTCAAGAAATGAAATTATATTTTTCCTGCTCTAATTTTACTCATAAATTCAGCCGAGAAATCAAGGTAGGAGGCAAGCATATATTGCGGAACACGTTGTACAAATTCTGGGTTCAAACCATTAAAGTGATGGTATCTTTCTTCGGCAGACATTGTAAACAAAAATTTAATTCGCATTTGGGCTGCACCAAAAGATTTTTGGGAAACGATTCTAAAGTAACGTTCTAATTTAGGAATCTGAATTAAAAGAGATTCAAGAGTTGGTTTTTCTATAGCAATAACTTCAGAGTTTTCAATAGCCTGAATATAGAAGTGAGAAGGAGTATGGTTATGGTAGCTTAAATAATCGGTAATCCACCAGTTTTCAATTCCAAATTGAAGGGTTTGTTCTGCACCTTTTGAATTTATTATGTATTGTCGCATACATCCTTTAACTATAAAGTACATAGTATTGCAGACTTGGCCTTCCTGCAATACAAGAGCTTTCTTTTTGATTGTGGATAAACTTAAACACGATTCAAGGATATCAACCTCTGACGGTTCGAGAGGTGTAAATTTTTCTATATGTTGAAAAAGAGATGCAAACATTGAATGACATTTGATTTTATACAAATGTACTTTTTAAATTCAACTCTTAAAATGTTAGAATTTCAAAAATAGCTATAAAACAAAAAACCATCCGCAATGCGAATGGTTTTTCTATGATAAGTAAGTAATCTAAATTGAGTTTATAAAACGTTTATTTTACTTTATTAAGTATTGCTTTGAAAGCTTCAGGGTGGTTCATAGCTAAATCTGCAAGAACTTTACGGTTCAATTCGATTCCGTTAGCTTTTACTTTCCCCATGAATTGAGAATAAGACATTCCTTCCAATCTAGCTCCAGCGTTGATACGTTGAATCCATAAAGCACGGAAATTTCTTTTGTTTTGTTTTCTATCGCGGTAAGCGTAGCACATTGCTTTCTCTACTGCATTCTTAGCAACTGTCCAAACGTTTTTACGTCTACCAAAGAAACCTTTGGCTTGCTTCATTATTTTTTTTCTTCTTGCTCTTTTAGCAACTGAATTTACCGATCTTGGCATAATTTTAATGTGTTTTTGTAGCAGGCGTCCTGAATTGAATCAAAGGAACTTAATGGCCATACTCCAAGGTTATATAAATAATTTTTTAACCTAAAGAATTATTAGATAATTCTTAATTGTTGTTTAATGCTTTTCATATCTGTAGAGTGAACTAGCGCTGAGTGTGTCAAAGCTAATTTACGTTTTTTAGATTTTTTAGTCAAGATGTGACTTTTAAAAGCATGCTTTCTTTTAATCTTTCCAGAACCAGTAACTTTGAAACGTTTCTTGGCGCTAGATTTTGTTTTCATTTTAGGCATTTTTCCTAGTGTTTTAATTTATTCTTACTTACTTATATCTTTGTTTCAAGTTTAAAGTTTCAGATTGCAAAACTGAATACTGAAACCGCAAACTGAACACTATTTTTTCTTCTTCGGAGCAATGAACATAATCATTCTCTTACCTTCTAAAACTGGCATAGCTTCCACTTTACCATGTTCTTCTAAATCTGTAGCCAAACGTAGTAATAAAATCTGTCCTTGATCTTTATAGATGATAGAACGACCTTTAAAGAATACGAAAGCTTTTAATTTAGCACCTTCTTTCAGGAATTTCTCAGCATTCTTTCTTTTAAATTCGTAATCATGCTCATCAGTCTGAGGACCAAATCTAATTTCTTTTACTACAACCTGCGTAGATTTAGCTTTTAACACCTTATCACGTTTCTTTTGTTCGTAAACAAATTTCTTGTAATCCATGATTTTACAAACTGGTGGCTCAGCGTTTGGCGAAATCTCAACTAAATCCAATTCAAATTGATCCGCTAATCGTAAAGCTTCAGCAAGCTTAAATACACCTGGTTCGATGTTCTCGCCTACTAATCTTACTTCTTGTACACCTCGAATATTATTATTTATTCTGTGTGCATCCTTTTTTTCTACTCGAGGTTGGTAACCTCTGTTGCTTCTTATTGCTATGACTTTATAATTTAAGTTAAACTGTAAAAACTTTTAATGTCTTTTTTATTTCTTCGTTTACAATAGCGACAAATTCATCAATTGTAACTGTAATATTCCCTTTTCCTTCTTGCCCGTGACGACGGATAGAAATAGTTCCGTTTTTCTCTTCTTCCTCACCAACAATCAGCATAAATGGTATTTTTTGCATTTCTGCATCTCTAATTTTCTTGCCAATAGTCTCGCTTCGGTTGTCAATTAGGGCGCGAATTTCGTGATTTTCTAGCAAATCTAAAACTTTTTTAGCATATATTTCGTATTTCTCGCTCAAAGACAAGATTATAGCCTGTTCTGGCATTAGCCAAAGAGGGAAATTTCCTGCAGTATGCTCTAGTAAAATTGCGATAAAACGTTCCATAGATCCAAAAGGAGCTCTGTGAATCATAACAGGGCGATGTAATTCATTATCAGCACCTTTGTAAGTCAATTCAAAACGCTCAGGAAGGTTGTAATCTACCTGAATAGTTCCTAATTGCCATTGTCTGCCTAAAGCATCTTTTACCATAAAGTCAAGCTTCGGACCATAAAAAGCAGCTTCGCCATATTCTACAACAGTATTCAATCCTTTATCAGCAGCAGCATTGATAATTGCATTTTCGGCCTTTTCCCAATTTTCATCAGAACCTATGTATTTCTCTCTGTTTTCCTGATCTCTCAACGAAATTTGAGCAGTAAAGTTTTCAAAACCTAATGAGCCAAATACATAAAGTACAAGATCAATAACTTTTTTAAACTCCTCGTCTAATTGCTCTGGAGTACAAAAAATATGGGCATCATCCTGAGTAAAACCTCTTACACGAGTCAAACCATGTAATTCACCAGATTGCTCATATCTATATACGGTACCAAATTCAGCATAACGCTTAGGTAAATCTTTATAAGACCAAGGTCTTACATTGTAAATTTCACAGTGATGAGGACAGTTCATAGGTTTTAATAAAAACTCTTCACCTTCAGCTGGAGTGTTTATCGGTTGAAAACTATCGGCACCATATTTTGCATAGTGACCTGAAGTTACGTAAAGTTCTTTCTGACCAATATGCGGAGTAACTACTTGTTCGTATCCGGCCTTCTTTTGAGCTTTCTTTAAAAATTGTTCTAAACGATCTCTAAGCGCGGCACCTTTAGGTAACCATAAAGGTAAGCCCTGTCCAACTTTCTGAGAGAAAGCAAACAATTCAAGTTCCTTACCTAATTTACGATGATCACGGCGTTTTGCCTCTTCAAGAAGTTCAAGATATTCAGTCAAATCTTTTTGTTTAGGGAAAGAAGTTCCGTAAACACGAGTCAACTGTTTATTTTTCTCATCACCTCTCCAATAAGCACCGGCAACACTCATCACTTTCATAGCTTTGATAATACCAGTATTCGGAATATGTCCACCTCTACATAAATCAGTAAAAGTAGCATGATCGCAAAACGTAATAGTTCCGTCTTCAAGATTAGAGATCAATTCAGTCTTGTAAACGTTGTCTTTGTACACTTCTAAAGCGTCAGCTTTACTTACAGGGCGCATTTTAAATTCGTGCTTGCCTCTTGAAATCTCAAGAACACGATCTTCGATCTTTTTAAAATCAGCTTCAACAATCTTCTGATCTCCAAAATCAACATCATAATAAAAGCCATTAGCAATTGCAGGTCCAAGAGTTAATTTAATTCCAGGATACAATTCCTCAAGAGCTTGCGCCATTACGTGCGAAGTCGAATGCCAGAAAGCCTTTTTGCCTTCTGCATCATTCCAAGTATATAAAATAAGACTACCGTCGGTCGTCAATGTAGTTTCGGTTTCTATAGTTGTACCATTAAAAGACGCAGAAATCACGTTTCTTGCAAATCCTTCACTAATGCTTTTAGCAACCTCCATCGGAGTTACGCCTGAAGCAAACTCTCTAATTGACCCATCGGGTAAAGTAATCTTAATCATTGTTTATAATTTTGTGAATGCAAATATAACGCATTACAAAAACACATACAATACATATATACATGTTTGTGTTATAATATTTGAGAGAAAATTATTCTTAAATAGCTGTGCTTGGATTTTGATACTATATAAAGGAGGAGAATTTTTAGATTAGAATATAATAAGACTTAGATTTCGCAATACAACCCGACAGGTTTCCAAAACCTGTCGGGTTTATTTTTGACACCTATATATAAGAGCAAAATCGCACTATAATATATAAGAGCAGTTTTTGTCCGGCTGAGCGAAGTCGAAGCTTTCTTGGAATTTGGTCCCGAGGCTTCGGGATTAAGATTTGCAATTTTCGTAAGTATTAGGAGCTTAATCCCGCTATTCGCTTCAATCTTTTGCTTTTTTCTTTAAAAAGCAAAAGATTGAAGCGAATAGCGGGGCTGGGGCAGTAGTTTTCAAAAGAAGCTCAGCTATAAAAGAGAAGAAAACGCCTAAAAAATAAAACTTCTGCGTCTTTGCGCCTTTGCGAGATTAAGAAAAACAGAGTAAAATAGGGGAAAAAGCAAACTTTGCGCCTTAGTGCCTTGGTGGCAAACCAGGCAAAAACAGGTAAAACCAGCGCAAAGACCACAAAGGAGTATAAAGCTTTAAAAAACTTCAGGTTGTAAAAAACGCAAAACCAGCGAGTTATAAAAAAGATTAAAAATAGTTCAGAAAAGTCATTGTTTAACCGAATGAAGTGCCTACTTTTGCACCCGCAACAACGGCGACGTTCACTGAGAGACTGACAGGCAAACAAATCAAAATTGAAAATTTATTTTCAAAAAAAGATTAGAAAAAGCTTGTGAGATTTTAAATTGAATGTTACATTTGCACCCCGCAAAAAGCGGAAGCTCATTGAAAGATTGGTGGTTTTGGAAGAGGAAAAAAGAAAAGAAATTTTCTTTAAAAAACTTCAAAAAAAAACATTTGCCAGTTAGAAAAAAGTTTTCTACTTTTGCACCCGCCTTGAGAAACAGGCGAGATTGAAAAAGAAACACGTTCGTAGACATATTGAATTGACAGCCGTTTTAACAGAGATGTTAAAACAAAAGAATAAGAGTAATAGAATTGAGAGATTCGAAAAGAACCGATAGATAAAACATCGCAATATAATATAAAAAATATACGATGAAGAGTTTGATCCTGGCTCAGGATGAACGCTAGCGGCAGGCTTAACACATGCAAGTCGAGGGGTATGCTTCTTCGGGAGCAGAGACCGGCGCACGGGTGCGTAACGCGTATGCAATCTACCTTTTACAGAGGGATAGCCCAGAGAAATTTGGATTAATACCTCATAGCATAGCAACTTCGCATGAAGTCACTATTAAAGTCACAACGGTAAAAGATGAGCATGCGTCCCATTAGCTAGTTGGTAAGGTAACGGCTTACCAAGGCTACGATGGGTAGGGGTCCTGAGAGGGAGATCCCCCACACTGGTACTGAGACACGGACCAGACTCCTACGGGAGGCAGCAGTGAGGAATATTGGACAATGGGCGCAAGCCTGATCCAGCCATGCCGCGTGCAGGATGACGGTCCTATGGATTGTAAACTGCTTTTATACGAGAAGAAACACTCCGACGTGTCGGAGCTTGACGGTATCGTAAGAATAAGGATCGGCTAACTCCGTGCCAGCAGCCGCGGTAATACGGAGGATCCAAGCGTTATCCGGAATCATTGGGTTTAAAGGGTCCGTAGGCGGTTTAATAAGTCAGTGGTGAAAGCCCATCGCTCAACGGTGGAACGGCCATTGATACTGTTAAACTTGAATTATTAGGAAGTAACTAGAATATGTAGTGTAGCGGTGAAATGCTTAGAGATTACATGGAATACCAATTGCGAAGGCAGGTTACTACTAATGGATTGACGCTGATGGACGAAAGCGTGGGTAGCGAACAGGATTAGATACCCTGGTAGTCCACGCCGTAAACGATGGATACTAGCTGTTGGGAGCAATTTCAGTGGCTAAGCGAAAGTGATAAGTATCCCACCTGGGGAGTACGTTCGCAAGAATGAAACTCAAAGGAATTGACGGGGGCCCGCACAAGCGGTGGAGCATGTGGTTTAATTCGATGATACGCGAGGAACCTTACCAAGGCTTAAATGTAGATTGACCGGTTTGGAAACAGATCTTTCGCAAGACAATTTACAAGGTGCTGCATGGTTGTCGTCAGCTCGTGCCGTGAGGTGTCAGGTTAAGTCCTATAACGAGCGCAACCCCTGTTGTTAGTTGCCAGCGAGTCATGTCGGGAACTCTAACAAGACTGCCAGTGCAAACTGTGAGGAAGGTGGGGATGACGTCAAATCATCACGGCCCTTACGCCTTGGGCTACACACGTGCTACAATGGCCGGTACAGAGAGCAGCCACTGGGCGACCAGGAGCGAATCTATAAAACCGGTCACAGTTCGGATCGGAGTCTGCAACTCGACTCCGTGAAGCTGGAATCGCTAGTAATCGGATATCAGCCATGATCCGGTGAATACGTTCCCGGGCCTTGTACACACCGCCCGTCAAGCCATGGAAGCTGGGGGTGCCTGAAGTCGGTGACCGCAAGGAGCTGCCTAGGGTAAAACTGGTAACTAGGGCTAAGTCGTAACAAGGTAGCCGTACCGGAAGGTGCGGCTGGAACACCTCCTTTCTAGAGCCTCAAATGTTAGCATTTATGCACGTTGAGGAAAAAAGATGTCTATCTAAAGGATCTGAATTTTAAAATTCAATTACTCTTGCTGTTAGTTCAAATAATAAATTTTAAGTAAAACAGAGTCTCGTAGCTCAGCTGGTTAGAGTACTACACTGATAATGTAGGGGTCGGCAGTTCGAGTCTGCCCGGGACTACTTTTTAAATTGTTGATTATAAATTATGAATTGTAAATTATAAAAAACAATAACAAATTAAAAAGACTGTAAGCTTAAAAAAAAGGAAATTTTAGAAGTTGAGCGTTTATGAGTGAATTCATAACTCATAATTCATAACTCATCATTTAAAAATGGGGGATTAGCTCAGCTGGCTAGAGCGCCTGCCTTGCACGCAGGAGGTCAACGGTTCGACTCCGTTATTCTCCACGAATTTACTGAAAAAAGTAAATAAAAGTTCATTGACATATTGAGATAAGAAAATAATAAAAAGTAGAAAGCGTTTTTTACAATTTTATTGTAAAAGACAAAAAAAACGGTCATAATTAAATTTATGATTGGTACAATAAGCAAAATAAGGGCGTATGGGGGATGCCTAGGCTCTCAGAGGCGAAGAAGGACGTGATAAGCTGCGAAAAGCTACGGGGACGGGCACACACCGATTGATCCGTAGATATCCGAATGGGGCAACCCACTATGTTGAAGACATAGTACACCGATAGGTGGGCAAACCCGCTGAACTGAAACATCTAAGTAGGCGGAGGAGAAGAAAACAAAAGTGATTCCGTAAGTAGTGGCGAGCGAACGCGGATTAGCCCAAACCAATGTTGTTACGGCAATGTTGGGGTTGTAGGACCACGAGATTTTATGTACAAGGAACCAGAAGTTACTGGAAAGTAACGCCATAGAGAGTGATAGCCTCGTATGGGTAACGAGTATAATAGATAGTGGTATCCTGAGTAGGGCGGGGCACGTGAAACCCTGTCTGAATTTGGCGGGACCATCCGCTAAGGCTAAATACTCCTGAGAGACCGATAGTGAACCAGTACCGTGAGGGAAAGGTGAAAAGAACCGTGAATAACGGAGTGAAATAGATCCTGAAACCATACGCTTACAAGCGGTCGGAGCCCTTTCGTGGGGTGACGGCGTGCCTTTTGCATAATGAGCCTACGAGTTAACGTTGCTGGCAAGGTTAAGTGGTTAAGCCACGGATCCGTAGCGAAAGCGAGTCTGAATAGGGCGCTTTAGTCAGTAGTGTTAGACGCGAAACCGTGTGATCTACCCATGGGCAGGTTGAAGCTGTGGTAACACACAGTGGAGGACCGAACCGGTTGACGTTGAAAAGTCTTCGGATGACCTGTGGGTAGGGGTGAAAGGCCAATCAAACTCGGAAATAGCTCGTACTCCCCGAAATGCATTTAGGTGCAGCGCTGTGCATAAAGTTATATAGAGGTAGAGCTACTGATTGGATGCGGGGGCTTCACCGCCTACCAATTCCTGACAAACTCCGAATGCTATATAATGTTTCACAGCAGTGAGGGCTTGGGTGCTAAGGTCCAAGTCCGAGAGGGAAAGAACCCAGACCATCAGCTAAGGTCCCCAAATATATGTTAAGTTGAAAGAACGAGGTTTGTCTGCCCAGACAGCTAGGATGTTGGCTTGGAAGCAGCCATTCATTTAAAGAGTGCGTAACAGCTCACTAGTCGAGCGGACGAGCATGGATAATAATCGGGCATAAACATATTACCGAAGCTATGGATTTACAGTCTGACTGTAAGTGGTAGGGGAGCATTCTAACAGGGTTGAAGGTGTATCGTCAGGTATGCTGGACTGGTTAGAAAAGAAAATGTAGGCATAAGTAACGATAATGCGGGCGAGAAACCCGCACACCGAAAAACTAAGGTTTCCACAGCTATGCTAATCAGCTGTGGGTTAGTCTGGTCCTAAGGCGAACCCGAAAGGGACAGTCGATGGCTAACGGGTTAATATTCCCGTACTACTAATTACTGTGATGGGGTGACGGAGTGATGAAAGCGCCGCGAACTGACGGAATAGTTCGTTGAAGTACCTACCTATAAGAGATGCAGGCAAATCCACATCTTTTGGGGAAATACGATAGTACTCGGAGTCTTCGGACAAAGAGATAGTGCGCCTAAGGGCTTCCAAGAAAAACCTCTAAACTTCAGGTAATTAGTACCAGTACCGTAAACCGACACAGGTAGTTGAGGAGAGAATCCTAAGGTGCTCGAGAGATTCATGGCTAAGGAATTAGGCAAAATAGACCTGTAACTTCGGGAGAAAGGTCGCCAGCGCAAGCTGGCCGCAGTGAAGAGGTCCAGGCGACTGTTTATCAAAAACACAGGGCTCTGCAAAATCGTAAGATGAAGTATAGGGCCTGACACCTGCCCGGTGCTGGAAGGTTAAGAGGAGATGTTATCTTCGGAGAAGCATTGAATTGAAGCCCCAGTAAACGGCGGCCGTAACTATAACGGTCCTAAGGTAGCGAAATTCCTTGTCGGGTAAGTTCCGACCTGCACGAATGGTGTAACGATCTGGACACTGTCTCAGCCATGAGCTCGGTGAAATTGTAGTAACGGTGAAGATGCCGTTTACCCGCAGTGGGACGAAAAGACCCTGTGCACCTTTACTATAGCTTAGTATTGACCTTGGATAAATGATGTGTAGGATAGGTTGGAGACTGTGAAGTGGCGTCGCCAGGCGTTGTGGAGTCATTGTTGAAATACAACCCTTTGTTTATCTGAGGCCTAACCCCGAGTATCGGGGGACATTGCTTGGTGGGTAGTTTGACTGGGGTGGTCGCCTCCAAAAGAGTAACGGAGGCTTCTAAAGGTTCCCTCAGTACGCTTGGTAACCGTGCGTAGAGTGCAATGGCATAAGGGAGCTTGACTGAGAGACATACAGGTCGATCAGGTACGAAAGTAGAGCATAGTGATCCGGTGGTTCCGCATGGAAGGGCCATCGCTCAAAGGATAAAAGGTACGCCGGGGATAACAGGCTGATCTCCCCCAAGAGCTCATATCGACGGGGGGGTTTGGCACCTCGATGTCGGCTCGTCACATCCTGGGGCTGGAGAAGGTCCCAAGGGTTGGGCTGTTCGCCCATTAAAGTGGCACGCGAGCTGGGTTCAGAACGTCGTGAGACAGTTCGGTCTCTATCTACTGTGGGCGTTAGAAATTTGAGTGGATCTGATTCTAGTACGAGAGGACCGAATTGGACAAACCTCTAGTGTATCTGTTGTCCCGCCAGGGGCACCGCAGAGTAGCTACGTTTGGAAGGGATAAGCGCTGAAAGCATATAAGCGCGAAACCCACCACAAGATGAGATTTCTTTTAAGGATCGTGGAAGATGACCACGTTGATAGGCTATAGATGTAAAGGCAGTAATGTCATAGTCGAGTAGTACTAATAATCCGTAAGCTTATGTACACCCTTTTCCCGATAGCTTCGGCTATCGGGAGGAAACTTTCTAATAAATTTATGTTTCTTTATCTCAGTATGTTAAAATATTTTTTAATTGATAATTAACAATTTATAATTAACAATTAAAAGTTGCCTAAAGCAACTAACAACCTTAAGGTGGTTATTGCGGCGGGGCTCACCTCTTCCCATCCCGAACAGAGTAGTTAAGCCCGCCTGCGCAGATGGTACTGCAGTTATGTGGGAGAGTATGTCGTCGCCTTTCTTTTGAAAAACCCTGTTTCTAACGAAACGGGGTTTTTTGGTTTATGACCGTTTGTGTTTTACCAAAAAGCACACGGGGAAATTTAAAATCCTCTGAAAACACAAAGCCCGCAAAGCTGTTAACAAATAACTTTGCGGACTTTGTGATTAAATGAGATTTTGTGTGTTGGATTTCTTTTGAAAACTACAATTTCTTTTTGCTGTAAAGTGCGTTAGGGATGGAAGTGATATCCTTTTGTGATACCCTAAACTTCTCTAAACACTTAAAACTCTATCACAAAAGATTTAACGTACAGCCTGACCCGAAGGGGAACGCCATTAATATCATTTGAATAATTCATTAAACTCAGTTTTTGTTAAATAAAAGACAATTTTGTGTTTTAAATTATCATGAGTTAGCCTTTTAGAATGTGAATCTGTATTTTTGTTCTAAATATTAGAATCTAAGTATGAAAAAAAGTATTGTATTGTTAGCATTGTTTGTTTTATCAAATTTAAATGCTCAACAGCGACCTAAGTTGGTTGTAGGTATTGTAGTTGATCAGATGAAAATGGAATATTTATATCGGTTTTCTGATGATTTTTCTCCAAACGGATTTAAGAGATTGATGAATAATGGATATACTTTTCAAAATATGCATTATAATTATATGCCAACTTATACTGCTCCGGGGCATGCTTCTATTTATACAGGTACAACGCCTTCGACTCATGGAATTGTGGGTAACGAATGGTTTAGTAGAACACTTGGTAAAAATGTTTACTGTACAGATGATGCTTCGGTAAAAACAGTTGGAGACGGAACAGTTGAAGAAGGAGCAATGTCCCCGAAAAATCTTCAAAGCACTACCATTACAGATGAAGTAAGAATGGCTACTAATTTCCAAGGAAAAGTTATTGGTATGAGTCTTAAGGATCGTGGGGCTATTTTGCCAGCTGGCCATTTTGCTAATTGGGCTTTTTGGTATAGCAAAACAGGTTCATTTATCTCAAGTACTTTTTATGGTGAAAAATTACCGGAGTGGGTTACTGAGTTCAACAATGAAAAACATTATTTGCCATATATCAATAAAGGATGGGATTTATACAAGCCAGCTTCAACTTATAATGAAAGCTTACCGGATAATAACCCGTATGAAGGGAAGTTATATGGAAGTGCAGCGCCAGTTTTTCCATACGATTTAAAAACAATGTATGAAAAGAATGATGCAGGTATATTAAGAGCTACTCCTTATGGAAATGATTTGTTAGCTGAATTTGCAAAAAAGGCTATTGAAAAGGAAGAGCTTGGTAAAGATAATATTACGGACTTTTTAACGGTTAGTTTCTCATCTACAGACTATGTTGGGCATTTACTTGGGCCACGTTCTATGGAACTTCAGGATACTTACTTAAGATTAGATCAAACTATCGCTGACTTTTTAACTTATCTGGATACAACAGTTGGTAAAGGAAACTATCTTTTATTTTTAACTGCTGACCATGCTGGTGCAGAAAATGTAATTTACCTGAAAGACCACAAATATAATGTTGATAATTATCCTTCAAAAGATGTTAAAAAGAGTTTGCAAGACTTCTCAACTAAAACATTTGGAGTTGATTTAATTCTGGATTATTCGAACTTTAATATTTTCTTCAATAAACAAATTATTAATGACAAAGGTTTGGATCTTGTAAAAGTGAAACAAGCTTTTAAAGAGTTTTTAGTTTCACAGCCACAGGTTAAAAGGGTATATACTGAAGAAGAGATCTTAGCGAATTCAGGAAACGATTATTACTTAAATTTTGTTGCAAAAGGATATGATGTAACTCAGGATGGTGATATGATTATAGTTGATAAGGCAGGTGATATTGAATATTCTACAACAGGAACATCACACGGAACTCCATATAGTTATGATACTCATGTACCGGCTATTTTTTATGGATGGCACATTAAAAAAGGAGAATCATATGATAAGAAAGCTATAACAGAGATCGCTCCAACAATAGCTCAGAAAATCAAAGTTGCTTTCCCAAATGGAACTGAAGCAAAAGTATTACAAGAAGTTTTAGACGAGAAAAACGAGAAAAAATAGTTCTCTCTATTTTATATAAAGTAAAAAACCTGTCATTAATTTATGACAGGTTTTTTTATGTTCAAAAAAAGGCTTTTCAATTAAGAAAAGCCTTTTTTAAGTAGTGTTTAGTAAGCACTTATTTTAATGTTAGTACCTATGCGTTTGCTAACACTAATTCTTCGTTAAAAGGAAGATTCCAAGCTTCAGCAACTCCTTTGTAAAGAATTTTTCCGTTTGCAATATTTAATCCTTTTTTCAATTCTTCATTTTCTTTACAAGCTTTTTCCCATCCTTTATTAGCTAATTGCACTGCATAAGGCAAAGTAGCATTTGTTAAAGCTAATGTAGATGTATAAGGAACAGCACCTGGCATGTTAGCTACACAGTAATGAACGATATCGTCAATGATGAAAGTTGGGTTTTCGTGAGTTGTTGGTGTACAAGTTTCAATACATCCACCTTGATCAACAGCTACGTCAACAACAACAGTTCCTGGGCGCATTAATTTAAGCATATCACGAGTGATTAAGTGAGGTGCTTTTGCTCCTGGAATCAAAACTGCACCAACGATTAAATCAGCTGTAGCAATTGCTTTTGTAATATTGTAGTGGTTAGACATTTCAGTACTTACGTTTGCAGGCATAATATCATCTAAATGACGTAAACGTGGTAAACTTAAATCCATGATAGTTACTTGTGCACCTAAACCAGCAGCCATTTTTGCAGCTTGAGTTCCTACGATTCCTCCACCAAGTACTAAAACTTTTGCTGGTGGAACACCTGGAACACCACCTAAAAGAATTCCTCTTCCTTTTAATGGTTTTTCAAGATATTTTGCTCCTTGTTGGATAGCCATACGACCTGCAACTTCAGACATTGGTACCAATAGAGGTAAACTACGATCTGTTTTTTCAACAGTTTCATATGCTAAACATACAGCACCTTTCTCAAGCATAGCATGAGTTAATGGTTCAGATGAAGCGAAATGGAAGTAAGTAAATAATAATTGATCTTTTTTGATTAAATCATATTCAGAAGCAATTGGCTCTTTTACTTTGATGATCATTTCTGCAATTGCATAAACTTCTTCAATAGTTGGTAAAACTACAGCTCCAGCTTGTGCATATTCGTCATCGTTAAAACCACTTCCTAAACCTGCAGTTGCTTGTACATAAACTGTATGTCCGTGTTTTTTCATTTCAGAAACACCAGCAGGTGTTAATGCTACACGGTTCTCATTGTTTTTTATTTCTTTTGGAACACCTATTATCATTTCGTTATATTTTTTTGTTTTTTTTGAAATTGTTTTACAAATCTACTGATAGAGAATATATTATTGATAATCGAGTATTAAATAAGAAAATATTATTTTATTTCATATTTTTACAGAAAAATATTCTTTTTAAGACTAATAATATTTCCTTAAAAAGAAAAAATGACTAAATCTTAGTACTCACTGAAAACGTTTTCGTTATGGCTTTAGATGAAATAGACAAAAAAATCTTACGACTTTTACAGGAAAATGCGCATTATACCTTAAAAGACATCGCAAACAAGATTAATTTATCGTTAACACCGGTTCATGATCGTGTTAAACGTCTTGAAAAAGAGGGTGTTATAGAAAAGTACGTTTCGATTTTAAACAAGAAAAAATTGGGTAATAATCTAACTGTTTATTGTCAGGTTACATTAACCAAGCAAACGTATGATACTTCTGAAGGATTTAATCAATCGATATTGAATTTACCTGAGGTTGTAGAGTGTAATTATGTTTCGGGAAACTTTGATTATATGCTTAAAATTATCATTCCAGACATGGAAAGTTATCATCACTTTCATCAAAAAAAGCTATCGATTTTGCCTGAAGTTTCTCTTATTAATACCGTTTTTGTTATTTCGGAAGTTAAGAGCACTACTGTCTTGCCAATTTAAACAAAATAAAAAACCACCAAGAAAACTTGATGGTTTTAAGAATAGTGGTTTTGGTTTTATATTAATAGTAAGTAAAGCGTCTTACTTTGGCAATATATTTTGCTAAACGAATTACTTGATGACTGTAACCATATTCGTTATCATACCAAATATACAGTACAATGTTTTTTCCATCTTTAGAAACAATTGTAGCATTACTGTCATAAATTGAAGGAGCAGAAGTTCCCACGATATCAGAAGAAACTAATTCATTATTCAAAGAATATTTAATTTGTTCGACCAACTCACCTTCAAGAGCATATTTTTTCATGATTTTATTAATAGCAGGAATTGAAGTCGCTTTTTTAACCTCTAAATTCAAGACTACTAAGGATCCGTTTGGAACTGGAACGCGAATAGCATTCGAAGTTAATTTTCCTTCTAAAGATGGTAATGCTTTTGCAACCGCACTACCAGCTCCAGTTTCCGTAATTACCATATTTAAAGCTGCAGCTCTGCCACGACGGTATTTTTTATGCATGTTATCAACCAAATTTTGGTCATTTGTATAAGCATGAATAGTTTCTAAATGTCCTTTGACAACACCTAAAGTGTCTTCAATTGCTTTTAGAACTGGTGTTATTGCATTTGTAGTACATGAAGCGGCTGAGAAAATATCAATTTCGTCCGGATTATATTCGTTATGATTTACACCATGTACGATATTTGGAATTCCTTTTCCAGGAGCAGTCAATAAAACTTTACTAACACCTTGTGAGGTTAAATGTCTTTTTAGAGCTTCTTCAGTAGTAAAAGCTCCTGTATTATCAATTACTAACGCATCATTTATTCCGTATTGCGTATAGTCAATTTCTTCTGGAGAATTTGCTGTAATGATATGAACGGTAGTTCCGTTGATAATTAGTGCGTTATTTTTTGGATCAGCAATTACAGATCCTTGAAAATCACCGTGAATTGAGTCATATCTTAATAGAGAAGCTCGTTTCTCTAAACTAGATGCATCATTTTTATCACGCAAAACAATTGCTCTCAAACGCAATTGGTTTCCTTTTCCGGTTTTAGACATTAGCTCTCTTGCTAATATGCGTCCAATTCGGCCAAAGCCATATAAAACAACATCTTTTGGTTGAATTTCTTCAGATGATTTGGCTTTTTTCAGTTTGTCCAAAACAAAATATCTTGCGTCCGGATATTTTTCATCTTCCAAACGATATTCATAAGTAAGTTTTCCCAAGTCTAATTTTGCAGGCGGAAGATCTAATGACAGAACAACTCTTGCAATTTCAACCGAGTCAAAAATAGTAATTGGTTTACCTACAAATTCGCCTGCGTATTGATGCAAATTAATAATATCGCTGACATTTTTATCCAATAATTGATTTTTGAATAAAACCATTTCTATGGATTTATCATACCATAAATCGCTTATGATTTTGATTAATTCGACACCAGCTCTTCTTCGGTCGACTTGTAATGATACCTCTTTTTGGTACAAAGTTTTTTTGCTCATAATTGATTAAATTGAAAAAAGAAAAACACAAATATTTTTTAATTTTGCGCAAAAGTATCCATTTCAATCGATTTCGTAAACAATTTTATGATTTATTTTTGAAACACACTCAAAAAATAGTTTCTCCCAATAAAGTAAAAAGAGAGTTGCTGGCAACAAAAATTTAAATTCCTTTTCAGGGGAAAACAAAAAAAGCCATCTTATCTCTAAGATGACTTTTTTTTAGTTTTCAGTCTCGGTCGCAGTTATCAGTTTTTTGTAACCGAATATTGTAACTGTAAACTGCGACTGGATACTGCGACTAATTTTTTAAATAATAATTCTAAAAATTTCACCGTTTTTATTGATCATTTCAATGCGAACACTTTGTCCTTCGTCTTTTTTATTTAAAAGTTTAGAAACGGTTTCAATATTTGTTGCTTTTACATTATCAATACTCAAAATAATATTGCCTTGTAATTCGCTTTGATACTGCATAAGATTTTCATTATTGATGTTTTTGATTTTAACACCATAATCAATTCTGAATTTCTTTTTATCGGCAGCATCAATATTTTCTAATTCAATTCCTTTAAATTCGGTACTATAGAACTCATTTTTACTTAAGGTTACTGGAGTTGTTTTAGTTTTACCCTCTTTAACATAAGTTACTTTAACAACATCATTTGGACGTTTAGTATTAATATAACCAGAAAGATCAGCATAAGTTGCGATATTTTGTTCATCAAGTTTTATAATAATATCTCCTTTTGCAAGACCTGCTTTTTCGGCTCCTGAATTTTTAGAAACTTTACTAATATAAAAACCTTGTGTTTCTGTAATACCTAATTCTTTTGAAGCGGTACTGTTTAATTCTCCACCCTCAACACCCAAAATTCCTCTTTGAACATTACCAAATTCCATAATATCTTCGATTATTTTTCGAGCAATATTAGAAGGAACAGCAAATGAATATCCAACATAAGAACCTGTCATTGATGAAATCATAGTATTAATACCAATCAATTCACCTCTTGTATTTACCAAAGCACCACCACTATTTCCCGGGTTTACGGCAGCATCAGTTTGAATAAAAGACTGAATTCCGTTCGTGTCTAAATTTCTGGCTTTCGCCGAAACAATTCCTGCAGTTACCGTAGATGTTAAATTGTATGGATTACCAACAGCCAAAACCCATTCACCAACTTTTACATTATCAGAATTGGCAAAAGCAGTATAAGGTAATTTTTCATCCGCATTAATTTTTAATAACGCGATATCCATTTTAGAATCTGTACCAATAAGTTTTGCTGGATATGATTTTTTATTGTTTAACGTAATTTCAATTTCAGTCGCATCTTTAATCACGTGATTATTGGTTACAATATATCCGTCTTCAGAAATTATAACTCCGGATCCGGTACCAACTTGTTCTTGCTGTTGTGCGCCTCCATAACCATAGAAAAATTCCATCATAGGATTGCTGACTGTTCTTCTAGAAACATTTTTTACATGAACAACAGTATGAACTGTTTTATCTGCAGCTGCTGTAAAATCGACTGTTTCAGCTGCTAAACCAACATTTTTTCCGAATGAATTCGGGGCAAGAGTAACAACAGAATTTCCTCTTCCAAAAAATGAATTGTTGCTGTCAAATAATAATTTGTAAGCACCAAGGGTAGTAGCACCACTAAGAAGTGAAACTAAAAATAAGGTTGAAAATCTTTTCATAATTATAATGTATGTTTAGGTTACTTAACGTAAAAATAATTGAAAAAATTAAGGCATAAAATGGTTTAACTCTCTTTAACATTGATTAACATTTCATTAATTATTTGTTCGTACTTTTGTGTTTATTAATGTAAAGAAAATGCAAATAGAATTTTATAAATATCAAGGTACCGGAAACGATTTTGTAATGATTGATAATCGTTCAGATTTCTTTCCAAAAGACAATACTAAATTGATTGAACGTTTGTGTGACAGACGTTTTGGAATTGGAGCTGACGGACTTATTTTGTTAGAAAATGATACTGAAACAGACTTCAAAATGGTATATTATAATTCAGATGGAAATCAGAGTTCAATGTGCGGAAATGGCGGTCGTTGTTTGGTTGCTTTTGCTAATCAATTAGGAGTTATAGATAACAAAACCACTTTTATTGCAACAGATGGTTTACATCATGCATCTGTGGGTGATGATGCAATAATTTCGTTACAGATGATTGATGTCGACGAAGTACAAAAGAAAGATTCATACACATTTTTAAATACAGGTTCTCCACATCACGTTCAGATTGTTGAAGATTTAGAACATTATAATGTAAAAGATAATGGTGCTGCAATTCGTTATGGTGAATTATATGGAGAAAAAGGAAGTAACATCAATTTTGTGAAAAAAATTGATGATAGTACTTTCTCTCTTCGTACTTATGAAAGAGGTGTAGAAGATGAAACCTTAGCATGTGGAACTGGTGCGACAGCAGTTGCAATTGCAATGAATGCAATTGGTGAAACGAATAAAACTTCAATTAATTTGAATGTTGAAGGCGGTAAACTTGTTGTTTCTTTTGATAAAATGGGAGATCATTTTACAAATGTTTTCTTAACCGGTCCGGCTAAATTTGTTTTTAAAGGAACAATAGAGATATAAGGTTCAAGGTTTAAATTCCAAATTTTAAATTCCAAATTCCAAATTCCAAAATCTACTATTTAAAATCTAAAATTAAAAATGATTACACTCAAAGGTGATTCCGTTTATTTACGTGCTTTAGAACCTAATGATTTAGAGTTTGTCTATGCGATGGAAAATGACGAAAGTATTTGGGAAGTGAGTAACACCCAGACACCTTACAGCCGTTTTCTAATTCGTCAATACCTCGAAAATGCACAACAGGATATTTATGAGGCCAAACAATTGCGCTTGGCGATTTGTCAGGATCAGGATTTTCCTGCCATCGGATTGATTGATTTATTTGAATTTGATCCAAAGAATAATAGAGCAGGTATTGGAATTGTTATCCAAAAAGAGGAAAATAAAAGACAAAATGTAGGTTCTGAAGCATTAGGGCTCTTAATTAAGTATTGTTTTCATAATTTAAATTTGCATCAATTATATGCAAATATTGCTGTAGGAAATGTAGCAAGTATAGCTCTTTTTACTAAATTTGGCTTTGAGAAAATAGGAATTAAAAAAGATTGGATTTTGCTAAATAACCACTATCAAGACGAAGCAATTTTTCAATTAATTAACAAACAAATTTAAAATTTATACTTTGAGCTTAAAAAAAATAATCACAATAACAGCTGTAGCCGTAATTTCAGCTTTAATGATTTACGGATTTATTTTAATTAGTAAAATCTTCAGTTCCAATACTAAATTTGAGGAAAAAGAACTTTATGTATACGTTCCTACTGGTGCAGATTATGCTGATGTTAAAAAAATATTAGAACCATATATCAAGAACTTTGAGAATTTTGAAATGGTAGCCAATAAAAGAAGCTATCCTGAAAATGTAAAATCAGGTCGCTTTTTACTTAAAAAAGATATGAATAATATCGATTTGGTTCGTGCAATGCGTTCGAATGTTCCGGTAAAATTAGCTTTTAATAATCAGGAGCGTTTAGAAAACTTTGCAGGAAGAGTGGGTTCTGAAATCGAAGCAGATAGTTTGTCATTGATGAAAGCCTTTAAGGATTCAACTTTTATGGCAACAAATGGTTTCAATGAAGACAATGTTTTTGCGATGTTTATCCCAAATACTTATGAGATTTATTGGAATACCTCAGCAGAGAAATTCCGTGATAAAATGATCAAAGAATACCATAATTTCTGGACTCCGGAAAGAATTGAGAAAGCTAAAAAACAAGGTTTAACACCAGTTCAGGCTACAATCCTGGCTTCTATTGTTCATAAAGAATCTGTAAAGAAAGATGAAAGACCTCGTATTGCGGGAGTTTATTTGAATCGTTTGCGTTTAGAAATGCCATTACAAGCAGATCCAACTGTTATTTATGCTTTAAAATTAAAAGATAATAATTTTGATCAGGTTATTAAAAGAGTTTTTTACAATGATTTGATTATGAAATCTCCATATAACACTTACGTGAATGTTGGACTTCCTCCGGGGCCAATCGCAATGCCTGATATTACAGCTCTGGATGCAGTTTTAAATCCTGAAAAAAACGATTATATTTATTTCTGTGCCAGCGTTGAACGTTTTGGATATCATGAATTTGCTGCTACTTTGGCAGAACATAATGTAAATGCAAAAAAATATTCAGACTGGATTGCTAGTCAAGGTGTAACAAGATAGTTCGTTACAATCATCTAAAATATATAACCGAAGTCTTAAATAAAGGCTTCGGTTTTTTTATGAGTTGAAATCTGCCAAAATGTAAAATGTTTAGAAAATTTTAAAACAATATGAATTTATGGACTTCTCATTCTAAAGGTCAATTTTAAAGAATATAATTAGAGATGATATATAGTTATGTTCCAATTTTGATTTATTTGTAAAAGAGGAAATTTATGAGGTTGTAAATTTGTTTTTTTCTGTGAATTGATAAAAATTCAAAATATTTTGATATTCAGAATGTGTAAAAAAGTTAAAAATTTTGTAAGCTTTGTCTTGCTATTTTAACGATTTTGATAAAAATTTGATAAAAATGACATTTTTGAGATTTCTTTTTTGGTGTTTTTAAAGCAAAAAATTAACCTTCGCTTAACGCTCGAAAACTGCATCAACAAAGGGATTAGAGCATATGTTTAAAATTTTAAAAACACATAAACACCTGATTGTCAGTATTGTTTTGTATTTCTTATCTTTGCACCGTAGAAATTTCAAGAGGGTGACAGCGTTTTGAAGAAAAACAATTTATGATAAAGAAATGGTATTTTTATGCGAGTTTGATCGTTATTATTACATTTTTAAGTTTGGGTTTTAAACCCTTTAATCTAGAAACCAAACCTTGGTTTTTAATAGAAAAAACAGATGGATCTGAATACTTATTTCCATCGCTTGAAGAGGATGATTATCCTACTTTACACAAGTTAAATGTCCCATTTACAGGAAAACGTCTTATAGGTTTTAAAGAAGCAGTTGCCTTTAAAGAATCTCAAGGAAAATACCGATTGGTAAATTCACTTGGTTACATGGGAAAATACCAATTTGGCGGTCAAGCCTTAAGATCAATTGGTGTTCAAAATAAGAAAGCCTTTTTAAAAGATCCTGCATTACAAGAAAAAGCATTTATTGCGCTGTTATCCAAAAATAAATGGATTTTGCGTAATGAAATTGAAAGGTATGAAGGAAAAATGATCAATGGCATTGAAATTACCGAATCTGGAATTTTAGCTGCTGCACATCTTGGAGGCGCTGGTTCAGTGAAGAACTTTTTTAAAAACAAAGGAAGTAGACATTTTAGAGATGCCTATGGAACTTCATTAAAGAGTTACCTGAAAGCCTTTGGAGGTTATGATCTATCTTATATTGTGGCCGATAGTAATGCTACAATACACGATTAAGTATCGAAAGAAAACAAAAAATCCCGATAATTCGGGATTTTTTTATGCTCTTTTTTAATCAATTAGAATTTCCAGGATTTTAATAGCTGCTTCGCTAATTTTTGTTCCGGGACCAAATACGGCTACAGCTCCGGCATCAAATAGAAATTGATAGTCCTGCGCAGGAATTACTCCACCAACAATAACCATAATATCTTCACGGCCGTGTTTTTTTAATTCTTCAATTACTTGAGGAACTAATGTTTTGTGTCCCGCTGCCAATGATGAAACTCCTAAAATATGTACATCATTCTCGACGGCTTGTTTAGCAGCTTCGGCAGGAGTTTGAAAAAGCGGACCAATATCTACATCAAAACCGACATCTGCATAACCGGTCGCTACAACTTTTGCACCACGATCATGCCCATCTTGTCCCATTTTGGCAATCATAATTCTAGGACGTCTACCTTCTTGTTTTGCAAAGGCATCTGCTAATTGTTTTGCCTTTTCAAAATTTTCGTCATTTTTTATTGCTGCACTATACACACCGCTAAAGGATTTAATTTGCGCTTTGAATCTTCCAAAAATACTTTCCAGAGCATCGCTAATTTCACCAAGTGTAGCCCTGTTTCGAGCTGCTTCAATGGCAATTTCTAATAAGTTTCCTTGTCCGGTTTTTGCACAAAGTATTAATTTTTCCAGTGATTGATTTACTTTTTCAGTATCTCTTGTTGCTTTTATTTCATGAAGTCTTTCTACTTGTTGTTTACGAACCATTTGGTTATCGACATCCAAAATATGCAACGGATCTTCTTTTTCTAATCGATATTTATTGACGCCAACAATAATATCCTGGCCACTATCAATTCGGGCTTGTTTTCTTGCGGCAGCTTCTTCAATTCTTAGTTTAGGAATTCCGGCTTCGATAGCTTTTGTCATTCCGCCTAATTCTTCTACTTCTTCAATTAGTTTCCAGGTACTTTTTAGAATTTCGTTCGTCAAACTTTCTACATAATAACTTCCTCCCCAAGGATCAACCGTTTTGGTAATTTTAGTTTCTTCTTGCAGAAAGATTTGGGTATTACGGGCTATTCTTGCTGAAAAGTCTGTTGGTAAAGCAATAGCTTCATCAAGTGCGTTAGTATGTAAAGATTGTGTTCCTCCAAAAGCTGCGGCAGTTGCTTCTATACAAGTTCTTGCAACATTATTAAACGGATCTTGTTCAGTTAAACTCCATCCACTAGTTTGACAATGTGTTCTTAAAGCTAACGATTTATCACTTTTAGGGTTGAATTGTTGTACTAATTTAGCCCAAATCATACGACCAGCACGCATCTTAGCTATTTCCATAAAATGATTCATTCCAATTGCCCAAAAGAAAGATAGGCGAGGAGCAAATTCATCAATTGTCATTCCGGTAGAAAGTCCCGTTCTAATATATTCTAAACCATCGGCTAAAGTATATGCCAATTCAATATCGGCAGTTGCTCCGGCTTCCTGCATATGATATCCTGAAATAGATATAGAATTGAATTTTGACATTTTCTTGCTTGTAAATTCAAAAATATCCGCAATGATTTTCATCGATGGTGTTGGTGGATAAATATAGGTATTACGAACCATAAATTCTTTCAGGATATCATTCTGGATTGTTCCTGAAAGCTTTTCAGTGGCAACACCTTGTTCTTCTGCAGCAACAATATAAAATGCCATAATAGGCAAAACTGCACCATTCATTGTCATCGAAACTGACATTTCATCTAACGGAATCTGATCGAATAATACTTTCATATCTTCGACAGAATCTATTGCAACGCCAGCTTTTCCAACATCGCCAACCACTCTTTCGTGATCAGAATCATAACCACGATGTGTTGGCAAATCAAAAGCGATTGAAAGCCCTTTTTGCCCGGCAGCTAAGTTTCTTCTGTAAAAAGCATTACTTTCTTCTGCTGTCGAAAATCCTGCATATTGGCGAATTGTCCAGGGACGTCTTACATACATTGTAGCATAAGGTCCGCGTAAGTTTGGTGCAAATCCGGCTCCAAAAGCAAGAAAATCCAAATCCTCAATATCTTTTTCAGAATAGGTTTCTTTCAGTTCTATTCCTTCAGCTGTGTAAAAGTTTTGAGTTATAGGCTCAGAGTTATGTATCAGATCGTCTAATGTTTCACTTTTAACTTCTAACTTTATATGTTTAAGGTCTTTTCTTATCATGGAAATACTCTTTTTGAGTAGGTTTATTAATTACTTAAAAAAGGATTATTCAAGTTCTAGACGTTCTTGTTCCAATTTTTCGGCTAATCTTTTTTCGATTATTGGTGTAATTAATGTTTTTCTTGGTTTTACTTTTACAAAAGGAAACAATTCTAAATCGTGTTTCATTTTGTCATCTTTGTTGGGATATTTATTCGTGCCCAATAAAACTTCTTTTCTTGAATCGAACAATTCCTGTTCTTTATTGGCGCTTTCCTGAATTTTCTTTTTGATGGTCCCATCGTTTAAAAGTTTCAGGAATCCTCCATTGGCTTCAATATCTTTAAATAAAGTCAAACTTTTTTCGGCCAGTTGCATGGTCAAACTTTCAATGTAATAACTTCCGTCAGTTGGATTGTTTACTTTGTCAAAATAGCTTTCGTGTTTTAAAACTAATAATTGATTTCGAGCAATTCGATCGCCAAATTCATTGTCTTTATGATATAAAGAGTCGTAAGGTAAATTTGCCACAGCATCTGCTCCGCCTAAAATAGCCGACATGCATTCTGTTGTTGTGCGAAGCATATTTACATTATAATCGTAAATTGTTTTATTGCGTTTGGTTGGTGTTACCAAAAAATGACATTCTAAATCAGGATTGTATTCTGAGGCTATTAATTTGAAAAGCATTCGTAAGGCACGAAGTTTTGCAATTTCAAAGAAATAATTAGTTCCAACCGAAATTTGAAAAACAATTGGCTGTGTAATAGTTGGCAAACGATTCAAATATTCATTTGCATGAGCTAAACTATACGCGATTTGTTGTGTGATAGTGGCACCTGAATTTTGATATAAGCCTAAATCTACGCTTAATAGCGAAAGATTTGTAGTTGCTTTTGAAATGTTTTCAAGTGTTTCAAAATTACTTTTATCAGATGTAGTAAACCAATTTCCTTCTCTTGCAAAATGACCAATCGGATCAAGTTTGCAATAGAAAACAGCTTTTTTCTGAATCGAAATAGTGTCTAATAATTTTACGAAATCGATTGAAATAAAATTCAAATTAAAGTAAACGATTCTGTTCTCTAAAGGAAGAGTTTCTAATAACTTTTGGATATCGATTTTTTCGTTTTCTATAGTAAAACGTAAACTTTCTGCACCTCTTTCAATTGTGTTTAGAGCTCTTTGAATCGATTTTTCGATATCATATACAAAGATGTTTTGACAAATTTTGAAATTTGAAGCTTTGGTTTTTACTGGTGCTGATTTCGAAAATTCGTCTATGTGATAAAAAGATTTTACCTGAATATCTTCTGGAGAATTCCAGATTACGGTTTCGTTATAATCAGCGCCATCTAATTCAAACTGAATTTTTTGTTTCCATTGCTTAGATGAAATTGGATTAAAACCGTCGAATAGGGTAGTAGCCATTGGGTGCTTTTTTCGGATTATTCTTTATCTTGAATGGTGTCTCCTTCAAATTGGATGATGTAAATATCTTCGCTGTCTTTTTTCATGAAGTACTTTTCGCGAGCATATTTTTCTATTTGTTCAGGATTTTTAAGTTGTTTGATCTGTTCCTGATCTTTTTTTATTTCGTCCTGATAATATTTTTTATTGTCTTGTAGTTCCTCAATTTGATTGTCTAGAAAGCGATGATCAAAATAGGAGTAATTGTCTAAAAATAACATCCAGACTACGAAAAAGAGTAAAACCCAAACGTATTTATTGCTCAATAATTTGAACCAGCGCTTGTCTTTATATGGATTTTTTAGTTTCATTTTCTCTTTAACAGATTACTTCTTATAATTTCGATTGGTGTTCTAGCCCCGATGGAGCCGGTATCCTTTTTATGGCTTTTTTCGGCCATAAAAAGATAAAGGCGAGAGCGGGAAATAGCTCCTAATTTTAATGCAATAAATTTACAATAAAAATTATGAAATTCGTTGATTAATTACGGCACGAACTACATCAATTGCTACAGTATTGTATTTGTCATTAGGGATTATAATGTCTGCAAAAGCTTTTGATGGCTCGATAAATTGCTCGTGCATAGGTTTTAAAGTGTTTTGATAACGTGTTAAAACCTCATCGATATCACGTCCGCGTTCTGAAATATCTCTTTTTAAACGACGAATTAATCTTTCATCAGAATCTGCATGAACGTAAATTTTGATATCGCAAAGATCACGTAGTTCCGGATTTGTCAAAATTAAGATTCCTTCAACAATCATAACTTTTCTGGGATGTGTTGCCACTGTATCGTCAGTTCTGTTGTGTTTTATGAAAGAATATACCGGCTGATCGATAGTTTCACCTTCTTTTAATGCTTTTAGATGTTTTACCAATAGTTCAAAATCGATTGCGCGCGGATGATCAAAATTGATTAATGCTCTTTCGTCAAACGATAAATTATCGGTTTGTTTATAGTACGAATCCTGAGAAATTACGCCCACTTCAGTGTCCGGCAATTCGTTCATGATTTGGTGTACTACCGTTGTTTTTCCACTTCCTGTTCCTCCTGCAAGTCCAATAATGAGCATAAAATTTGATGTTATATATTTGTTAGGCAAAAATAATAATTTAACTGGATTGCTAAACATATTATGTAATTTAACCATATAAGTTATATAAGTAAATTTAAGCAAACAGATATTTAAACAATTTATTACTTCATTGAACTTATATAACTTATATGGTGAAAAACATAAAAAAATCCCGAAAGTATAACCTTCGGGATTTGGTGCAATCAGTATAGTTTTAATAAAATATTCTGAATTTAGTAAGCACTTGTAATTATTTATTCTTTTTTGCTTTTATCATCATTTCAAGCTGATCCCAAAGTTCTTCCGGAATTGCTTCTAATAAATTAAATTGTCCGGCGCCTTTTAACCATTCGCCACCATCAATAGTAATAACGTCTCCGTTTACGTAAGCTGAAAAGTCAGAAACTAAATAAGCTGCTAAATTGGCTAATTCCTGATGATCACCAACACGTTTCAAAGGCACTTTTTTGGCCATATCAAATTTCTCAGCAAGATCGCCTGGCAATAATCTGTCCCAAGCTCCTTTTGTAGGGAAAGGTCCTGGTGCAATCGCGTTAGAACGAATTCCGTATTTTGCCCATTCTACAGCTAAACTACGTGTCATGGCCAGAACTCCAGCTTTTGCAGTTGCACTAGGCACTACATACGCAGATCCTGTCCAGGCATAAGTTGTAACGATATTTAAAATTGTTGCTGATGTTTGTTTGGTATCGATCCAGTGTTTTCCAAAAGCTAGTGTACAGTTTTTTGAACCTTTTAATACAATATCAATAACAGTATCAAATGCATTTGCAGATAAACGTTCAGTTGGTGAAATGAAATTTCCGGCTGCATTGTTCAAAAGAACATCAACTTTTCCGAAAGTTTTTAAAACTTCCTGAAGCATATTTTCTACTTCTTCATAATGACGAACGTCACATTGAAGAGGTAAACATTTTCCGCCAGTTTCAGTTTCTAATTCTGTAGCTGTAGCTTTTAGTTTGTCTAAATCCCGGGAAGTAATTGCTACCTGAGCTCCTAATTCTAAGAAGTATTTGGTCATAGCTTTTCCTAAACCACTTCCGCCACCTGTAACTACAATGACCTTACCTTTTAAAGCGTCATCTCTTAACATTTTATCTGTATAGCTCATATTTTTTTCTTTTTATTACAATATTAAATAAATAAATAGGATGCACGCATAATAATGTTATAAAATTTTGATAAACTTTATATATCACCTAATTTTTTTGCTGCTGATTCTAAGGTGAAATTATCTTTGGCGAAGCAAAAACGAATTAATTTTTGGTCTTTATGATCAGAATAAAAGGTAGAAATTGGAATTGCAGCAACACCATGATCAGTGATTAACTTTTTGCAAAATGTTACATCATCGTCGTCCGAAATATTGGCATAAGAAGCTACCTGGAAATAAGTTCCTTCGCATGGTTTTAATTCAAACTTACTGTTTTGAAGCAGTTTTTGAAAATAATCTCGCTTTTCCTGATAGAATTTTCCAAGCAAGTTAACATCAACAACATCTAAATATTGACTTATTGCAGCTTGAGAAATGCTGTTTACGCTGAAAACCAAAAACTGATGTACTTTTTTAATTTCTTTCATCAGGTATTCCGGAGCAATTGTGTAGCCAATTTTCCAGCCAGTAATGTGAAATGATTTTCCGAATGAAGAAACCATAATACAGCGATTTAGAAGAAAATCTTTGGTATGAGCTGAAATATGTTTTTCTTCAAAAGTGATGTATTCATAAACTTCATCAGATAAAACAAGAAGATCAGGATATTTTGAAAGTAATTTTTCTAATTGAAGAAAATCTGCTTGTGTTAGGATTTTTCCCGTTGGATTATGCGGATTATTGATGATAATCATCTTGCTTTTTGATGAGCAGGCTTTTTCTATAGTTTCCCAATTTGGGGTATAATCATCGTTTAGCGCCACACGAACAGGTTTTGCATTACATAATAAAACTGGAGATTCGTACGAATCATAACTTGGATCCAGAATAATCACTTCGTCACCTGTTTTTACTAAAGCTAAAATGGTAGTAAAAATTCCCTGCGTTGCACCGGCTGTCACCAATATTTCGGTTTCAGGAATAATGGTTCTATTGTAAGAACTTTGAACCAGTTTTGCAATTTGATTCATTAATGGAGGGAAACCTGCCATTGGTGTATATTGGTGCACATTTTCTTTGGCTAATCTTGCTATAATGTCTGTTAATCTTTCATCAACAGGAAAATTTGGAAATCCTTGTGAAAGATTAATTGCATTATGTTCGGTTGCCATTTTTGACATTACCGTAAAAATACTAGTAGTTATGTTTGGGAGTTTACTCATAATTATACTTACAGAAATTGTATTTATAAAAGTAATTGTTTTTTAAAGTAAAATGAATTTTTATTTTTTAAAGCATAAAAAAAAGACATCAAAAGAAAGTCGTCTTTTAATGTCTTTTGCTATTGAAATTATTTTATTTTAAAATTTCTCCATTTGGTTTGACTACAATTTTTTGTACAGCATTCTCCTTTGTGATTTTTAGGTTATATTCCTTCTTTGTGATATCACCTTCTTTTTGAGTATAAAAAAATTTGTCTTTTACAATTGTCCATCCAGGATATTCTTTATAAATTGAATAAATTACTTTAGCAGGGAGCTGCACGTTTTCATAATTTTCAACTACGCTGGTTAATTTTCCATTTTGATTATAGGTTGCGGATAAAGAGCCTTTGTTAGATTCTAAGACTACGAGGTATTCGGCATAACCTTCATAGTCCTTTCCTAAATCATAAGAAATAAACTTTTGCTGAAGCGCTATGACATTTGCATCTGCATTTCTGTCAGGTAAATAGACAGAAAAATCTTTTCCTGCACTTTTAATTACAACTGCAGGTAAATCTTCCATTTTAATTTCGCCCTCTTTTATACTAGAGTTTTCGCCCTGAGAAAAAGAGTTTGCCGTTAAACTAAAAAAAGATAAAAAAATAAGAAATGTTTTCATGATATTTTATTTTTTAAATATTAATAGTTTAGGTTAATCTTAATGATTTAAAATATATGAAGGCTTCTTTTTTTCTTCCCCTTTTTGATGATGTTTTTAGTTGTTAAATCATTAAAGTTCAAGGCTGTGAACAATTTTTTTTAATCAGATAAAAGTAATTCTTTTACTAATATATAACCGTTAAAGTTATCTTTATTGACTGTTAATTAAACGGAGTTTTAAGGCTATTTTTTAGGAAGAAAATGTACTAGGTCCGTATATCTTTTAGTACGAAAAAAAATGATAAACGATGCAATAAAAAAAAATACAACCTAAAGGAGTTTACTCATGATAAAGTTTGATTAGGGAAAAACTTGTGAGTGAAATGCTAAATAATCTAATTAGATTTAATGGTAATTGGTACCGAATATGAAGTTCTTATCTTTTTACCATTTTGTTCTCCAGGGATCCATCTTGGGCATTTTTTTAAAACTCGAATTGTTTCAGCTCCTGCTCCATAACCTGGATCTCTAAGAATTTTTATGTCAGTTAATGAACCATCTTTTTCAGCTACAAATGTTGCATAAACTTTTTTTCCTTTTAAGTCGTCAATCTCTGCTTCTTCGGGATACTTGAAATTGTTATCAACAAATTTGAAAAATTTCTCCATCCCTCCAGGAAAGTCTGGCTTAACTTCTATGGCTACCGTATTGTAAATTGTATTGTCGTCATCATTTACAACTGCTTGCGAAGGTTCAGGTTCGTCTATTATTAAATCTGCGTCAGCATTATTATTGGTATTAACTTCGACAATTGGTATTTCTGAGTTTTTTGTTTCTGAAGCTTTTGTTTTAGAATTCTTTTTAGTGCTTTGTGAAAACGTATTTTGTACAAAGCAAATTAAAACTAGAAGAAGAAACTTTCTCATTATGATGGTTTTAAAGTTAGTTTACATTTTATGAATAATAAAAATCGTAGGTCGATTGTGCAAATCAACTTTCAATTTTTTCCAATCAGAAACACGCATTGTTTTAATGAATTCTGTTGGTAATGTAATATCCGTTGCAATACATAAATGTGTTGAAGGATTTACAATCTGTAAAATATCTTCAACTAATTTATTGTTTCTATAAGGTGTCTCAATAAAAATTTGAGATTGATTTTTATCCTGAGACAATTTTTCAAAATGTTTTAGTGCTGATTTTTTCTCGTCTTTATCAATTGGTAAATAACCATTGAAAGTAAAACTCTGACCGTTCATTCCGGAAGCCATCATCGCTAATAAAATAGAAGACGGACCAACTAAAGGCACTACCTGAATTCCTTTTTCGTGTGCCAATTTTACAATTACAGCACCAGGATCAGCAACGCCCGGGCAGCCGGCTTCGCTCATTAATCCAACATTTTTTCCTTCTAATAAAGGTTTTATAAAATCTAAATGCTCGCTTGGTTCTGTACGCTTGTTAAGTGTAAAAAGTATAAGTTCTGATTGTTTTTTTTCTGGAGAAACAGCTTTTATTGATTTTCTGGCTGTTTTTTCGTTTTCTACAATATAATGATCTATAAAATCAATGCTTCTTTTTACAGTTTGTGGCAAAACATCCATCGGATCGCTTTCGCCCATTGTAGTTGGAATTAAATATAATTTTCCTAGAAGTTTCATGTGCATTTTTTTATAGTTTGTAAAACGAATTATTATTCAATCAATTTATAGAATGATTGAATAATCAGGTAATTAAGAATGTTTTTCGATAAGTTTTTTCGCGATTATATCTGTTACTTCATCTAACATCTGGTATACATTTTCAAAACCATTAGCTGCGCCAAAATAGGGATCTGGTACATCTACGTTTTCGCCCGGAAATAATTCGTTTAATATAAGGTCGACTTTGTTTTTGTGTTCAGTAGTTTTTGCCAGATGTATTACGTCGCGATAATTAGAATTATCCATAACATAAATGTAATCAAAATCTTCAAAATCTGAAGTTTGAAATTGTCTTCCTCTTTGATTCTGAATGTTTACACCATATTTTAAGGCAACAGCTATAGAGCGTTTGTCTGGTGAATGACCTACATGCCAGGATCCGGTTCCTGCAGAATCAACTACAAAAGAGTTGGTGGGTAATTTTGATGCTAAAATTCCTTCGGCTAAAGGGGATCTACAAATATTTCCCAAACAAACCATTAAAATTTTTACTGGCATGATGCGCGTTTATAGCGTTAATTTTTTGTTGATATCTTCGACAAACTTTTTGAATTGTTTGTCTGTAGAAACTAAATTGTCGACAGTTTTACAAGCATGTAATACGGTTGCGTGATCACGATCTCCAATTTGTGAACCAATGTTTGCCAAAGAAGCTTTAGTAAATTTCTTTGCAAAAAACATGGCCAATTGTCTCGCCTGAACCACGTGCCTCTTTCTGGTTTTAGATTGAAGAGTTTCAATATCCAACTGAAAATAATCAGACACAATTTTTTGAATATAATCGATAGAGATTTCTCTCTTTACATTTTTAACAAATTTCTCAACTACGCTTTTAGCTAACTCAATCGTAACTTCTTTTTTATTGAAAGATGATTGTGCAATTAACGAAATAATAGCGCCTTCAAGTTCTCTAACGTTAGATTTGATATTGCGGGCAACATACTCAATAATGTCTTCGGGCATGTCAACACCGTCACGATATAGAATGTTTTTTAAGATCGAAATTCTGGTTTCGTAATCTGGCTGATGTAATTCAGCAGATAGTCCCCATTTAAAACGAGATAATAAACGTTGTTCAATATCCTGCATATCAACTGGTGCTTTGTCAGAAGTCAGGATTACCTGTTTTCCGTTTTGATGCAAATAGTTGAAAATATGGAAGAATACGTCCTGAGTTCCTGATTTTCCAGATAAGAACTGAACATCATCAATAATCAAAACGTCGATCAATTGGTAAAAGTGAATAAAATCATTACGATTATTCTTTTTTACCGAATCGATATATTGTTGTGTGAAAATTTCGGCAGAAATATATAAAACCGTTTTTTCAGGATATTTATCTTTTACTTCTACACCTATAGCATGTGCTAAGTGTGTTTTTCCTAAACCAACTCCACCAAAAATCAACAACGGATTAAATGATGTTCCTCCAGGTTTATTGGCAACAGCCATACCTGCAGAACGGGCTAAACGGTTAGAATCTCCTTCAAGGAAATTATCAAAACTATAATTAGGATTTAACTGTGATTCAATTTTTAAATTTCTGATACCTGGAATTACAAACGGATTCTTAAGTTCAGGATTTAAGTTTTTAAACGGAGCATCAACCTCTTGCGGTTTCATAGGAACTCTGTTAGAACTTGGCAGCTGCTCGGTAAACGGCTGTTTATTTCCATAAGTGTTCTCCATTTTAATTTTATACAGTAACTTTGCGTTTTTTCCCAGTTCTTTGGTAAGCGCAACTTTCAATAATTTTACGTAATGTTCTTCTAGCCATTCGTAGAAAAATTTACTTGGTACCTGAATATATAATGCGTTGTCGGTTAGCTCAACTGATTTGATTGGTTCAAACCAAGTTTTGTATGCTTGGTCTTGAATATTGTCCTTTATAAAAGACAAACAGTTTTCCCATACCGATTGAGCAGTTTTAGTCATAGATTCAGATAAATTTTTTATTATTGATAAAGATTCTCCTAATAAAAAAGGAGCAATTTTATTCCGTATTTCGGGATAACAAATATGTGAACAAATTTCTGTAAAAAAAAATATTTTGGACTCTAATTTTATAAAAAAAAGTTGTAAGTAAACTTTTGTAAGTTAATTTTTTTTAATCAATAAATAATGAAAAATCATCAAACGCAAGTGCGTGTTCGTTACTCAGAAACTGACCAAATGGGAGTTGTTTATCACGGAAATTACATCCCATATTTTGAGATAGGGCGCGTGGAATGGCTTAGAAACAAAGGGATTTCGTATAAAAGTATGGAAGAAAGCGGAATTGGATTGCCAATTGTTTCGATGCAAATAAATTATAAAAAATCGGCGCGTTATGATGAGTTGTTAACGATTCATACAAGTTTCAAAAGTCAATCGTCTGTTAAGATTGAATTCGACTGTGCAATCTATAATGAGGCGAATGAGTTATTAACAACGGCAGTATTTATTTTAGTATTTATTTCGTTAAAAACGGGTCGCCCAACTGCACCTCCAGATTATATTTTAGAATTGTTTAAAACACTTGTATAATTGTTAAAACGAAGTGTGTTTTGATGTTAATTTATATAATTTTAATGTCGATTTCAAACATTAAATCAAAAATGTCGAATATTGATTCGGCATTTTTTTTGCGTGTTTTTGTCGTTATTTTGCCAATTGGAAGTCCGGATTCTTCATTAATTTCCATTTCCTGAGACGTAATTTCCAGTTTTTTTTCTTTAATAACACGCATAACTCTATTCATGTTTTTATAATCAAAAGAGATTAAAAACTGAACATCAATTGTTTTTTCGACAATTTCACAAACTTCAAGTGTCATTTGTGCTGTTGTTTTGTAAGCGGCAATCAAACCGCCAACACCTAATTTTGCGCCACCAAAAATTCGAACCACAACTACCAAAACATTTGTTACTCCAAAAGATTGAATTTGCCCATAAATTGGTGCGCCTGCAGTATTACTTGGTTCGCCGTCATCATTTGCACGATAGGAAATTTTTGGAGCCGTGCCTAATTGATAAGCGTAGCAATAATGTACAGCATGAGGATGTTGCTTTTTAAGATTTTCGATGATTGGTTTTACTTCGTCTTCGTTTTCTATAGGAAAAGCGTAACCAAAGAACTTGCTTCCTTTTTCCTTAAAAAGCACTTCTTCAGATTCAAAAGTAATGGTTTGATACGTATCGTTATATTCCAAAAGTAAAATTCTAAATTTTGTTTAATTTTTTTTTTGCCACAGATTTCACAGATTAAAAAGATTTTCTTTTTTGAGTTGATTTTTGCCACGAATCTACACGAATTATTTTATTAATAATTATGATAAAGCTTTGTGAACTTTGAATTCTTTTCAACTCAAACTTTTGTGAACTTTGCGTAAATCTTTGCGCTCTTTGCGGTTAAAATACGCCACGAATTATAAAATCATCTTAATCTGTGGCAAAAATATTCTTTAGCTATAATATTTTTTTATCAAATAGATCAACTACATCTTCCTGACCAACTTGCAAATGCCAAACACGAAGACCTAAAGCGGCGGCGGCATCTGTGTTTTCCTTTTTGTCATCTACAAATAAAGTTCGTTTTGGAGATAATTCATGTTTGTTGATTACATATTGAAAAACGTCAGCATTTGGTTTTCGCATTCCAATTTCAAAAGAAAAATATACTTTTTCAAAACATTGGTAAAAATCACTGTAAAACGAAATTCCGCTTTTGTTCTCAAAAGTTTCAATATGAATCGAATCTGTGTTGCTCAATAAAAACAAACGGTATTTTTGAGAAAGCATTTGTAAAAACTCTAATCGATACAAGGGAAAATCTGCTAAGATGGCATTCCAGGCTTCAAGAATTTCTTCGATAGAAGCGTTTGGAAGTTCTTTCTGGAAACCTGCCAAAAAATCTTCATGCGAAATGTCTCCGGTTTCAAACAAAAGATTCAGACGATCTAATTCTGAATTCCATTCTGTCATTCCTAATTTCTGTAATCCCGAAATGGTTGCTTGTTTGTCTAAATTGATAAAGATATCTCCAAAGTCAAAAATTATAGTATCAATCATGATTTCTAACATTTATTAATTCGTCATTTTGAATGTAGGTTTTTGTTACATTTTTCATTTGAAGAATTGGTGCTTTTGTTCCGTTTCCGAAAATTGTTTTTCCAACAAAAATCCGGGCTTCGTCCCAAATATTTTGATCTATAAAAGATTGTAAAGTCTGTAAACCGCCTTCTATAATAATAGACTGAATTTGATTTTGATGTAAAACTGCCAAAATTGCCGGTATTATATTTTCATTAAAATCAATTACTTCAAAGGTAGTGTTTTCTGCTGAAAAGCTAATTTCAGATTTGGTAAATATGATGGTTTTTACACTGTTATCAAAAATAAAACTGTCTCTTGAAATACGGTTATTTTGGTCTAAAACAACTCTAACAGGATTATTTCCGGACCAATCCCTAACATTTAATTTCGGGTTGTCGTCAATAACTGTTTTAGTTCCTACTAAAATTGCCTGTTCTTCACTGCGCCATTTATGAACCAATTGTCTTGAATATTGATTGGTAATCCAAACAGGTTTGCGATCCTGATTAGTTTCTTTTTCAGGAGATAAAAAGCCGTCCTGACTTTCTGCCCATTTTAATATGATATAAGGTCTTTTTTGCTGATGAAAAGTAAAGAAACGTTTGTTGAGCTCGTTGCATTCTTTTTCTAAAACTCCAACAATTACATTTGCTCCTGAAGCAATTAATTTTTTAATTCCGTTTCCGGCCACCTTTGCATTAGGATCAACGGTTCCAACAACTACATTCGGAATTTTGTGTTCTATAATTAAATCGCAGCAAGGAGGTGTTTTTCCAAAATGGCTGCAAGGTTCTAAACTCACATAAATAGTTGCCTTCTTTAAAAGGGATTTGTCTTTTACAGACCGAATTGCGTTTACCTCGGCATGAGGTTCACCTGCTTTTTTGTGCCAGCCTTCGCCAATGATTTTATCTTCATAAACAATTACGCTTCCAACCATCGGATTTGGATATGTAGTTCCAAAGCCATTTTGTGCCAGTTCGATGCAGCGTTTTAGATATTTTTCATGTATATTCACGGTACAAAAGTAGTTATTTTTGTTTAGTCCATAATAGTTATTGCGGCAGTTAAGGAACTATCAAAAAAGTATTTTTACTTTTGTAAGTAAATCGTACGAATAAAGAAATATGGAAAATTGGATTATTAGAGTTATTAAAAAAGAAGACAATCAAGCAGTTGCGAAATTAATACGATCGGTTTTTGATGAAATGGAAATTCCGAAAGTTGGTACAGCATATGAAGATCCATATTTAGATTTAATGTTTGAAGAATATAACAAGTCAAAATCGGTTTATTTTGTAGTCGAAAATGAAGGTAAAATTGTGGGTTGTGCCGGAATTGCACCTTTAGAAAATGGCGATCCGAGTATTTGTGAATTGCAAAAAATGTATTTTTTGCCCGAAACCCGCGGTTTAGGAATTGGAAGTAAAATGATGGAAAAATGTTTAGACGAAGCAAGAAATTTTGGCTTTGAAAAATGTTATATCGAAACAATGCCTTTTATGCACGCTGCTCAAAAATTATATAAAAAATCAGGTTTTGAATATTTAGATGTGCCAATGGGTTGTACCGGGCATAATTCTTGCCCTGTCTGGATGTTGAAAAAATTATAAGCCCATGAGAAAAATTATACTTAGCCTTTTTTTACTTTCATTTTTGTTTTCCTGTAAAGACACTACAAAAGTAAAAGCAATAAAAAACACCAAAATTGCAAAAGATACAGTTGTTAAAGCTGTCGAAAATAAAGATGACATTATTGAAGAAGAATTTAAAAATGAATTCAATATTCTGATACCGCGAGATTATCGAACTTTTAATAATGAAAATCCTGTAACTGCTTTAAACGAAAAATGGATTGAATTATATCAGGAAAGTGGAGAGTATTTTTTAGGAAAAGCTAATTTTAAAATTGAAAAAGGGTATAGTGAATGTTCTGGAGATTCTGTTCTTTCAATTATGCCTGAAAAAAAAGTTTTACTATTAATGGACCTTCCAAAATTGAAAACAGGAAAAATAAAATCTTTAAAAATTGATAAAGATAAAATCTGGCCCGAAGAAAAACTAAGTTTTGCGTTTAATAATCTCAATTACACTTTACGTGGAGAAGGAAAAGTACTTTCTGAAGAAAAAGTTAGTACTGACGATGATAAAATAGAGATTTTTAAGAAAGTAGAAGATTATAAATTGTATTTAAGTGTTGGAAATAATCCTGAAAAACTACTTCTGGCCGAAACGTCTTTTAATGACACATTTGTAGAATTGCTTTTTGCAGGAGATATTGATGGCGATGGAAAACTGGACTTTGTTTTTGGAGCAAATAGAGATTATGAAGAAGATCGGGTGATCTTGTTTCTTTCGTCAGAAGCAGAGAATGGGGAAGCGGTGAAGAAAGTTTCGGAAATAGCAGTACAATTTGACTGCTAAATAAAATTGCTGTCTAATAAGAGATATAAAATGAAAATTAAACAATACCGCACTCAATTTATAAAAGAATTGTCACCTTTTTACGACGCGTACGAAGCAGAAAGTTTTTTCTATCTGATCTTAGAAGACAAACATCAATTGCGACAAATTGATTTGGCTCTAAATCACGAATTGGCTTTTTCTGAAGATGATTTTGTGGTTTGGGATTCCTTATTAGTACAATTAAAACAAGAAGTTCCAATTCAGTATTTATTAGGAAAAACTAATTTTTACGGATTGGATTTTGAAGTAAATGAGAATGTTTTAATTCCTCGTCCGGAAACCGAAGAATTGGTAGAATGGATTATCAATGAGAATGCTGCGAATGATAAATCAAAGAAAAAGATAAAAATTCTGGACATTGGTACCGGTAGCGGATGTATAGCGATTTCATTGGCTAAAAATATTCCGAATGCTGAAGTTTATGGTTTTGATGTTTCAAAAAAAGCGATAGAGACAGCCAAAAGAAATGCAATGAACAATAAAGTTGATGTTACTTTTATGTTTCAGGATATTTTAGCGTTAGACGAATTGAATTATAATTTTGATATTATTGTTTCAAATCCGCCTTATGTTCGCAATTTAGAGAAACAAGAAATCAAAAAGAATGTTCTGGATTACGAGCCGCACCTGGCACTTTTTGTAGAGGATAATGACGCTCTGATTTTCTATCGAAAAATTGCTGAATTAGCTAAAAAGAATTTTGTAGAAAACGGACAATTGTATTTTGAAATTAATCAGTACTTAGGAAAAGAAATGACAGATTTGCTGGAGAAAATGGATTTTAAAAACATTGAACTGCGTAAAGATATCTATGATAATGATCGTATGATTTTTGGGAAGATTTAAATAAGCTGTAATGAGCTTTGATAATATTAGTTACATTTTTTTTGTCATTCTGATTTCTGTGATAATATCAATTTTTTCAGGAGCTAATCCCGCTATCCGTTGCAATCTTTTGTGGCGAACCCCGCCACAAAAGGATTTCCACTTCTATCGGGGCTATGGCAATCATTTTTAAATAAATATTTTCGTTAAGTTTATTTATTCAATAAAATTGCATTGTTAAAGTTTAGAGATAAATATTTTTTTGTAATCATTTTCGTTCTTTTTAGGTATCTTTACAATCCTAAACACAAAGATTATGATATCGAAAAAAATTTTACCCGTGTGGTATGGTGGCGGTATTGGAAACAACCGTAACGCTCTTTGTGGCGTAGGACACCTTAGCTATGCGGGTTTTATATTTTCCTAAACACAAAGATTATGAGTACAAACACCCTTTCAAAAGAAGCCGAAACGAGGCTAATTGATTTTTTTAGCAAATCCGTCGATCCGCAAAGTTTGGCAAAAACAATCCGAAAATTAAATTACATTCTTGCTTTAAGTATAATGAGAGAATGCAAAACTCTGGAAAGTAATAAAATAGATATCGAAGATGGTTTTTATTGGCTTAATGAGTTAGCCGAGATTTTAAATCCTTATTTGGATATTGAGTGATTAAACATGAAAAGGCTGTCAATTAGAACAGTCTTTTTGCTTTGTGATATCTACAAAACTTTTGCTCGCGTGGTATGTTGGCGGTATTGGAAACAACCGCAGCGCATCTTAAAGGCGTAGGACAGCTAAACTATGCGGGTTTTATATTTTTCTATATTTCAAGATTATGAGTACAAACATCTTTGTCAAAGTTTTAAACTTTGACAAAGATTATGCTTAAACATTCTTTAACTTTTTAAGAGAAGATCTTAGAAATTAAAAACTTCTGGCTTAGCCCCGATAGAAGTGAAAATCCTTTTATGCCGGTGTTCGGCATAAAAGATTGAAACGAATAGCGGGACAAATGGTCTTTTGAATCAATTAATTTCTGCTTCAAATATTTATTCTAAGAAACTGAAAACTAAAATTTATTCATAACGCAAAGCCTCAATAGGGTCAAGTTTTGAAGCTTTTATCGCGGGATACAATCCGGAAACAATAGCAACCATAAAACTGGTGGCAAAAGCGGCAAAAATAGCCATCCACGGAATCACAAAAGCAAAATTCATTACAGCTGCAAAAGCATAACCTACCAGAATCCCAAATACAATTCCGACTAAACCGCCAATTTGTCCAATCAATAAAGTTTCGATAAAAAACTGAACAGAAATTGTTGCTTTTGTGGCGCCTAAAGCTTTACGAACACCTATTTCACGGGTACGCTCTGTTACAGAAACAATCATAATGTTCATTAAGGCAATTGATGAACCTAAAATGGTAATAACGCTGATGAGCCAGGCAGCCCAGCCTAAATATTTGGTGATTCCGAGGATTTTGTTGATTAAATCATCACTTCGGCCAACGCCAAAATTATTGTCACGAACGGGACTCAATTTACGAACTCTTCGCATGGTGCTTGTTGCGTTGTCTACGGCTTCGTCTAAAAGTTCTTTTTTAGCAACCATGGCACTTATAGTATAGTTGATGTTTGGTGCAGTAAATAATGATCTTGCAACCTGAATTGGTATCAAAACACGTAAATCCTGACTGTGTCCAAATGTTGATCCTTTTTCTTTTAGAACGCCAATAACTTTAAAACGGGCACCTCGAATAGAGATGATTTTATCAATTGGATTCACATCTTTCAGTAAACCTTTTTCAAAATCAGAGCCAACAATGCAAGAATAAGTATTATTGTCAATATCAAATTGATTGAATGAACGGCCAGAGGTAGTTTCTAATCCTGAGTTTGAAATAAAATGTTCGTCGACACCAAGAATAGTAATTTCAGGATCTGTTTTTTGATCTATATATTTTACTTCTGCTGTTGATGTTGCGGTAAACGAAAGAGAAGTTTCAGTAAAAGGATATTTGTATTTGTTTTTAAAAGCTACAGCTTCCGGATAAGAAATAATCGGATTTATAACTTCGCGTTTATTTCCGCCGCGATTTTTAATCGTATTTTCGTATTGATTGATGTTGAAAGTATTAGCTCCCATTGAAGCAAAATTGGTCGAAACAGTATGTTCGAGCGCCGTTACAACGGTAAGAATTCCTACCAAAGCAGTAATCCCGATTGCAATAATTAATACGGTAAGAATGGTTCGTAATAATTGTGTTTTGATAGAACCAAAAGCAATTCGAATATTTTCTCTTAATAATTTTAGCATCATGACCAATTTGTCACGAAAATACGTTTTTTGTTACAAGTTTGTTTTCGAACCGGCATTATTTATTTTAAAAAATAAGATATTTGCAGTCGATTAAAAATTAAAAGAAAATAATGTTAAAGAATTTAGAAGTAAGGGTTCAAGGAATCTGAAATCTAAAATCAACAATCTAAAATAAAAAAGATGGCTTCAAAACCAAGTATTCCACAAGGAACAAGAGATTTTTCGCCTGCAGAGGTGTCAAAACGTCAATATATTATTCAAACGATAAAAAATAATTTCGAGAAATTTGGTTTTCAGCCAATAGAAACTCCTTCGTTTGAAAATTCAGATACCCTAATGGGAAAATATGGAGAAGAAGGTGATCGTTTGATTTTTAAAATATTGAATTCAGGTAATTTTTTCTTTAACAAAAACAAAATTGAATTACCGGAATCTATAGAATCTCTGCAAGTTAATTCGGCTGAAACAATTGATCTCAATCAAAGAATTGAGCTGAATAAATTTACTGGAAAAATTTCAGAGAAAGCCTTGCGTTACGACTTAACAGTTCCGTTTGCAAGATACGTGGTACAACACCAAAACGAAATTGAATTCCCTTTTAAAAGATATCAAATTCAACCTGTTTGGAGAGCTGACAGACCACAAAGAGGACGTTATAGAGAGTTTTATCAATGTGATGCCGATGTTGTAGGTTCAAAATCATTGTGGCAGGAAGTCGAATTGGTTCAATTATATGATACTGTTTTTACCGCTTTAGGTTTAGAAGGTGTTACTATTAAAATCAATAACAGAAAAATATTATCAGGAATTGCCGAAGTAATTGGCGCTTCAGATAAATTAATCGATTTTACGGTAGCTCTTGATAAGCTGGATAAAATTGGTGAAGATGGTGTGAAAAAAGAAATGGTTGAGAAAGGAATTTCTGAAGAAGCTTTGGTTAAAGTTCAGCCACTTTTTAGTTTTACAGGAACTTTTACAGATAAAATTAATCAGCTGTCAAATTTATTGGCTGAATCTGAAGAAGGAATGAAAGGAGTTGAAGAACTTAAATTTATTTGTGACAATGTGGCAACTTTAGGTTTGTCAACAGCGACATTAGATTTAGATGTGACTCTTGCACGTGGATTAAATTATTATACAGGAGCTATTTTTGAAGTAGCAGCACCAAAAACGGTTTCAATGGGTTCTATTGGAGGTGGCGGAAGATATGATGATTTGACAGGTATTTTTGGTTTGAAAAATATGAGTGGCGTTGGAATTTCTTTTGGATTAGACCGAATTTATTTGGTTTTGGAAGAATTACAATTATTCCCGGAAACAGTTTCTGCAACATCAAAAGCGTTATTTATTAATTATGGAGATGCTGAAGCTTTATATGCTTCGCAGGCGATTCAGAAATTGCGTCAAGAAAATATAAAAGTTGAATTGTATCCGGATAATGTAAAAGTGGGCAAACAGTTTCAATATGCAGATAAACGTTTAATTCCTTTTGCAGTAATTGCAGGCGAACAGGAAATAGCGTCAAATTCTTATTCACTTAAAAATTTAGTTTCAGGAGAACAGATTTCTGTTGATTTTGAAGGATTGAAAAATGCTTTGCTTGCTTAAAAATTTTAATTGCAAAGAGTTTTGCCACAGATTTTATTGATTAAAAATGATTTTTATTCGTGAATTTGTAGCGGAAAATTAACCGCAAAGAGCACTAAGATTTACGCAAAGTTTGCAAAGGCTTTTATCTGATTAAAGAATGCGAAGTTCGCAAAGCTTTGTGGCTGATTGTGTTAATGAATTATCTGCGTGAATCAGCTCAAATCTTTTCTAAATCTGCGTGAAATAATTGCAGGAGAAGAAAAAAAACTTTTAATTTGCCGACCTTAAGTTACGGGCGTAGTTCAAGGGTAGAATAGCGGTCTCCAAAACCGTTGATGGGGGTTCGAATCCCTCCGCCCGTGCAAAAATATATCAAATAACAACTGTTATTTATTTATCAGAAGCTTTCTAGGAGTTAAAGGTAAAACATAAAAAAAAGCTTCGTCTCAAATAGGCGAAGCTTTTTTTAATATAAGGTAAAGTTGAATTAATAATTATTTATAAAGCCTAGGCTAACCCTTAAATTCAATTTTGATAGGTAATGATTTAGTTTTCCATTAGGATCCCAAATATAGTATAAACTATAACGTAGTAGTCTTAAAATTATACTAAATTTTAAAGTATTGTTTTCGATTTTTAAAAGACTCATACTTAATAAAGTGACAATTTGACATTTTATAAGATTTGGCAGTACTTTTGCAATCCAAAAGAAAGAATAAAAAATGAAGTTTAAGAATATTTTTAAAAATAAAAGTAATATGACTACGGAAAATACAGAATTCGATCAGGAATTAGATGAAGTAACGTTAGAGAACAATGCCAACGGAGAACAATTGATTGTTGAAGAATTAAGTGTTGAAGAGCAATTGGCTCAAGACTTGGCAAAAGAAAAAGATAAGTTCTTGAGATTATTTGCCGAATTTGAAAATTACAAAAAAAGAACTTCAAAAGAACGTATGGATTTGTTTAAAACAGCAAACCAAGAAGTTTTGTTAGCAATGCTACCTGTTTTGGATGATTTTGACAGAGCTACTGTAGAGATCAACAAGTCTGATGATGAAAATTTGAAAAAAGGTGTTGAGTTGATTCACGAAAAATTAAAAAGCACTTTGGTTTCTAAAGGTTTAGAGCAAGTTGAAGTAAGAGCAGGTGATGCTTTTAATGCTGATTTTGCTGAGGCAATTACCCAAATTCCAGCTCCGTCTGATAAATTAAAAGGGAAAATTGTTGATGTTATTGAAAAAGGATACAAATTAGGAGACAAAATTATTCGTTTCCCTAAAGTAGTAATCGGAAACTAAAAAATGCAAACAGAAGTTTCAAATATCAGTTTTAAGATTGGAATTTGAAATTTTAGGATTTGGAATTTAACCTAATTATGAAAAAAGATTTTTACGAAATACTAGGCATTTCAAAAAATGCTGACGCTGCCGAAATTAAAAAAGCTTACCGAAAAAGTGCATTGAAATATCACCCGGACAAAAATCCAGGCGACAAAGAGGCAGAAGAAAACTTCAAATTAGCGGCAGAAGCTTATGAAGTACTAAGCGATCCTAACAAAAAAGCAAAATATGACCAATACGGACATCAGGCTTTTGATGGTTCTGGCGGATTTGGCGGTGGCCATGGTGGTATGAATATGGATGACATTTTCAGCCAGTTTGGTGATATTTTTGGTGGCGGATTTGGCGGTTTCGGCGGAGGCGGAGGTCCTCGTCGTGCCAAAGGAAGCAATCTTCGAATCAAAGTAAAATTGACATTAGAAGAAATTGCAAATGGTGTTGAGAAAAAAGTAAAGGTAAAACGTAAAGTTCAGGCAAAAGGCGTAACGTATAAAACTTGTACTACTTGTAACGGTCAAGGTCAGGTTATGCGTGTAACCAATACCATTTTAGGAAGAATGCAATCAGCATCAACTTGTCCTACTTGTGGTGGTTCTGGTCAGATTTTAGATAAAAAACCTGCTGAAGCAGACTCACAAGGAATGGTTCAGGAAGATGAAACAGTATCAATCAAAATTCCGGCAGGAGTTACTGACGGAATGCAGTTGAAAGTTTCAAACAAAGGAAATGATGCACCAGGAAATAGTATTCCGGGTGATTTGATCGTTGCCATTGAAGAAGTAGAACACGAATTCTTAAAACGTGAAGGCGAAAATATTCATTTCGATTTATATATCAGTTTTCCTGAAGCAGTTTTAGGAGTTTCAAAAGATATTGAAGCAATCAACGGAAAAGTTCGTATTAAGCTTGAAGAAGGAATTCAATCTGGAAAAATCCTGAGATTAAAAGGAAAAGGAATTCCAAGTTTAAATGGTTACGGAAGCGGAGATTTATTAGTTCACGTAAATGTCTGGACACCAAAAACATTAAACAAAGAACAAAAACAATTCTTTGAGAATGCTCTAAACGACGAACATTTCTTGCCAAGTCCTGAAAAATCAGAAAAATCATTTTTTGAAAAAGTAAAAGATATGTTCTCATAATCTAAACTTTTTTTAAAATGTTTAAATAATAAATTCAAAAACCCATTCTAATGTAAATTAGAATGGGTTTTTTGCTTTAATAATGTAAAGTTTCGCTACGAATTATTTACTTTTACAGGCGCAATACCACAAAGGTCAAACTGACGCAGAAAATCTTAAAAATAGCATGAGCAACTTACTCGAAGTACATAAAGTCGTAAAACAATACGGTGATTATGTAGCGCTTAACGAAGTTTCATTAAATGTGCCGAAAGGTAGTATTTATGGGCTATTAGGTCCTAATGGAGCTGGAAAAACTTCCCTTATTCGAATCATTAATCAAATTACGCTGCCAGATAGCGGCGAAATAATTTTAGACGGAGAAAAATTGCAGCCAAAACATGTGCAGACAATTGGTTATCTTCCTGAAGAAAGAGGTTTGTATACTTCGATGAAAGTAGGCGAGCAATGTTTGTATTTGGCACAAATGAAAGGACTTTCTAAAGCCGAAGCTAAACAACAATTGGAATATTGGTTTGACCGTTTGGGAATTCAGGGTTGGTGGAACAAGAAAATTCAGGAACTTTCTAAGGGAATGGCGCAAAAAATTCAGTTTGTAGTTTGTGTTTTACATAAACCTAAATTGCTAATTTTTGACGAACCTTTTTCAGGATTTGATCCCGTAAATGCAAATGTCATAAAAGATGAAATTTTGGCATTAAAAGAACAAGGAGCAACAATTATCTTTTCGACACACAGAATGGAAAGTGTTGAAGAGCTTTGTGATCATATTGCTTTAATTCACAAATCGAATAAATTAATCGAAGGAAAATTAAGTGATGTAAAACGTCAGTTTAAAACCAATAGTTTTGAGGTTGGAATCTTAACGGATAATGTTGAAGGTTTGATGTATGACATTACGCAAAAATTTACGGTTTCGCCGGCAAATTTTAAATCCTTAAATGATGATTTGAAATTAGATATTCAAATAGGGAATGCAACACCAAATGAGTTATTGCATCTTTTAACACAAAGAGGTCAGGTAACCCATTTTGTAGAGAAAATCCCAAGTGTACACGATATATTTATTCAAACAGTTACTGAAAACAAAAAGTAAAATTCCAAAAAATAAATTCCAAATTCCAATGTTAGAGCGATTCAAATTGGAATTTGAAATTTGAAAATTAAAATATTTATGAGCATCATTTCGTTGATTATAAAAAGAGAATTCATTGCAAAAGTCCGCAATAAATCTTTTGTTGTCATGACTTTTTTGAGTCCGTTGTTGTTTGTGGCAATTGCAGGATTTATTGGTTATTTGAGTTCGATGAAAGCAGAAACCAAACAAATTGCAATTTATGACGAAACAGGTTTGTTTGTAAATGATTTTGTAAAAGAAAATAAAAGCGAAGCAGAGTTTAAATACCTGAATTTATCAGAAATAGATCCTAAATCATTAAAAGACAGTATTACCAACGAAAGTTTTGATGGTTTAATTCTTATTCCGAAAACAAATAATTTAAAAGAATTAGAAAGTAAAATCGAGTTTATTTCGAACAACAGTCCGAGTATTTCTTTTATCGAAAAAACACAAGATATTATTGCAGCAAAAATTACGAAAATAAATCTCGAAACGGCAAAACTGGATACTTCGGCAATTCAAAAAGCACAATCTGCTGTTAATATTCATTTGGTCAAAGCTTCCGGAGAAGAAAGCTTAAAAGGACTTAACGAGATTAAAATCGGAATTGGAGGTGCATTTGGTTACTTAATCATGATGTTTATTATCATTTACGGAAACATGGTAATGCGAAGTGTGATCGAAGAGAAAACAAACCGAATCATAGAAATCATTATCTCATCAGTAAAACCATTTCAGCTGATGATTGGTAAAATTATCGGAACTTCGCTTGCAGGATTATTACAATTTACGATTTGGGCAATAATTGGTTTAGGATTAATGTTTGCCGCTTCGTCGTTTTTTGGAGTAAACGTTGGTCCAACAGCCAGGATTTCACCTGAATTAATGCAAGCAGCACAGCATGAAATGTCAGGGACAGCGCAAATGTATATTAGCGAACTATGGAATTTACCAATTGCAAGTATTTTAATTGGTTTTGTGATTTATTTTATTGGAGGTTACTTTTTGTACAGTTCGTTTTATGCCGCAATTGGAGCCGCAGTTGACAATCAAACGGATTCTCAACAATTCCTTTTGCCTATTATTATGCCACTTATTTTAAGTGTTTACGTGGGATTTTTTACTGTAGTAAATGATCCACACGGAACAATTGCAGTGGTATTTTCGATGATTCCGTTGACCTCGCCAATTGTTATGCTAATGCGACTTCCGTTTGGAGTGCCGTGGTGGCAAATCGCAATTTCGGTATCATTATTGTTTGCTACGTTTTTCCTTGTAGTCTGGTTCGCTGCAAAAATTTACCGAATAGGTATTTTAATGTACGGCAAAAAACCAACCTGGAAGGAATTGTATAAATGGCTTAAATATTAATTTTTTTGAAGTTGCTAAGGTTCTAAGTTGCTGAGATGCTAAGATTTTTAGCCTCTTATAAAAAAAACTCAGAACCTTAGTAACTTAGAACCTCAGAATCTTAAAACAAATGAGTAAAATACTAATTATAGAAGACGAAGCAGCGATCAGAAGAGTTTTGGTGAAAATTTTATCAGAAGAAAATGATACCTATCAGGTAGATGAAGCAGAAGATGGTGTTGCAGGTCTGGAGAAAATAAAAAACAACGATTATGATTTGGTTTTGTGTGATATCAAAATGCCAAAAATGGACGGTGTTGAGGTTTTAGAAGAAGTAAAAAAAGTAAAACCCGAAATTCCGATGGTGATGATCTCTGGTCATGGCGATATGGAAACGGCTATTCATACCATGCGTCTGGGAGCTTTTGATTATATATCAAAACCGCCAGATTTGAATCGTTTATTGAATACGGTTCGTAATGCTTTAGACAAAAAGCAACTTGTAGTTGAGAATAAGATTCTAAAGAAAAAAGTGAGTAAAAACTACGAAATGGTAGGAGAGAGCGAAGCGATCAATCATATTAAAGTGATGATTGATAAAGTTGCTCAAACAGAAGCGAGAGTTTTGATTACAGGACCAAACGGAACTGGAAAAGAATTAGTAGCGCATCAATTACATGAAAAAAGCGAACGTTCAAATTTTCCTTTAATCGAAGTAAACTGTGCTGCAATTCCGAGTGAATTGATTGAAAGTGAATTGTTTGGTCACGTAAAAGGGGCTTTTACATCGGCAGTGAAAGATCGCGCAGGAAAGTTTGAAGCAGCAGATAAAGGAACTATTTTTTTAGATGAAATTGGAGATATGAGTCTTTCGGCGCAAGCCAAAGTTTTACGCGCTTTACAAGAAAGTATGATTACTAGAGTTGGAGCTGAGAAAGATATTAAAGTCGATGTTCGTGTTGTGGCTGCAACCAATAAAGATTTGAAAACAGAAATTGCCGAAGGTCGTTTCCGTGAAGATTTATACCATCGTTTGGCTGTGATCCTGATTAAAGTTCCGCCATTGAATGAAAGACGTGATGATATTCCGGCTTTAATTACTCATTTTACTGAGAAAATTGCTTCGGAACAAGGAAATGCTGTCAAAGTATTTTCGGCGCAAGCCATAAAATTATTGCAAGAATATGACTGGACCGGAAATATCCGTGAACTTCGAAATGTAGTTGAAAGATTAATCATTTTAGGAGGAAATGAAATTTCTGAAACTGACGTAAAAATGTTTGCAAGCAAATAGAATGCTTCGCGCAATATGCTTTAAGCTCTAAGCTTTAGGCTTTAAAAAATAATAATATTTTAGCTTATAGCCTAAAGCTTAAAGCCTAAAGCATAATAAAGATGAAACTAAAAAAAATAAACGAGAAGTTACAAGAGGCTTTAATTGAAAATGGTTTAACAGAAGCAAATATTTTGCAGCAAGAAACTTTTTCGACTATAAAAAGTGGTGCAGATTGTATTATTCTTTCACCTGCAGGAAGCGGAAAAACGACAACAATTGTATTGAATGTAATTCAGCAATTAGCAGGTCATACAGAAGAATCGCCACGTGCTTTGATTTTTGTAGAAGATAAAGCCAAAGTGTTAGAAATGGAAGCGCTTTTTGAAAAGTACGGAAAATATACCAATCTTGAAGTTTATGGCGTGCATGACAAAGGGGATATGGATTATGATAAAAACTATATTTCGACAGGAATTGATGTTTTGATTGGTACGCCAAATAAATTAAGCGACATGTTTACAACAGCAGGTTATAATGTAAACCGTTTAAAAATGTTTATTCTGGATGATACAGATCCTATATTGAAATTACGCAACGAGACTAAAATCATGCGAATTTCTAATAGTATTACAAAAACGCAGCGTATTATTTTTGCTGAAACATTGACAGAACGAATAGAAATCCTGGCAGATAAAATGTTACTCGAGCCTTATTTATTTGATATGGATGAAGAAGGAGAAGAAGAGCTTGACGAAGAAGATGATGATATTCAGGAAGAGGAATAAATTAAGTCACGGTTTTCAGTCTCAGTTTACAGTATTGGACTGAAAACTTAAAACTGCGACTGAATACTAAAATATATGGAAACATTAAAGACACTTAAATTTTTAGCGATTGTACTTTTAGCGTTTTTCGTTGTTATTTATGTAGTCATTGTTTCCTATGTTTATTTTAATCAGGTTGGAATGGTTTTTCAGAGTGCAGCACTTCCTAAAAATTACCAATTTGAATATCAGCAAAAGTTTGAAGAATTAAATATAAAGTCTTTTGACGGAGTAAACTTAAATGGACTTTTATTTAAATCAGAGAAATCCAAAGGCCTTATTTTTTATCTTCATGGAAATGCGGGAACATTAGAAACTTGGGGTAAAATAGCAAAAACGTATACCAGTTTAGGATATGATATTTTTATTTTAGATTATCGAAGTTTTGGAAAAAGTGAAGGTCAGATTGAAAATGAAGAGCAGTTAAATAAGGATATTTCTATTGCCTATAAAACATTAGTAAAACGATATCCGGAGAATAAAATTATTATTACCGGGTATTCAATTGGTTCCGGACTTGCAGCTGTTTTAGCTTCGGAGAATAAACCTAAAGCCTTAATTCTGCAATCTCCTTATTATAGTTTTACAGAATTATCAAGTACAAAAGTTCCGTTTTTCCCAGATTTTATGAAAAAATTCCACTTGGGAACCTATGAATATTTGCCCAAAATTAGAGTACCAATTTATATTTTTCATGGAACGGAAGATCAATTGATTCCTTATGAAAACTCAATTCGACTAAGTAAAGTATTAAAATCAAATGGGCATTTTTATCCTTTGAAAGATCAGGGTCATATAGGGATGAATGAAAATAATGATTTCCAAAATCAGTTAAAAATAATTTTAGAGTAAGAATTAAAAATAATTATAAAAAATAGAATGTCATGGGATTAATGAAGGTGTATTCAGGAAGTGAAGTTTTAGCACTTGCTTTGCAGGAAAGATTAGAAGAGGCTGGAGTAGAAACAGTGAAAAAAGATAATATACAATCAGCACGTTTAGGCGGTTATGGAGGATCAGATTTAGCGGTTGAAGTATTTATTCAGGAAACAGATTTTGCAAAAGCAAATCCGGTTATTGAAGATTTCAGAATGAGTATTTAAAAAGTTTTCAGTCTCAGTTTTTAGTCTCAGTGAACACTGAAAACCGCGACTGCAAACTGCAAACTAAAAAAAAATGCAATATAAAATGCTAGTGCTCGACATGGATGACACCTTGTTGACAGACGATCATAAAATTTCGGATCTTAATAAAAAAGTACTTCTTGAAGCTCAGGCAAAAGGGGTTTATGTGGTTTTGGCTTCTGGCCGACCAACATCGGCAATGACTGCTTATGCTAAAGAATTAGAATTAGATTTAAACAATTCTTATATTATTTCGTTTAACGGAGCAATAATTAGTAGTGTTAAAGATGATGTTGTTTTGTTTGAACAGAAATTGACTGTAGAGCAAATTCACTATTTATATGATTATAGTGTAAAGATGAAAACGCATATTATTACGTATGTAGATGATGAAATAATAAGCGAAACGGACTCTGAGTATATAGAAATCGAAAAAGACATTACTGGATTACCGCATAATAAAGTGTCAAGTTTTAAAGATGCGGTTACAAAACCTGCTGTAAAATGTATTTTATTAGCTGAGCCTTCTTATTTAAGAGAAGTAGAAAAAGATTTAATAAAAGCAATGCCGCATTTGAGCATTTCAATGTCAAAACCTTTCTTTTTAGAAGCTGCGCAAAACGGAATTGATAAAGCCGCGAGTTTAAAAATTTTGGCTGAAAAGCTAAACATTCATCAAAGTGAAATTATCGCTGTTGGAAACGCAGGAAATGATTTAACAATGATCGAATATGCCGGACTTGGAGTTTGGGTTGATAATGTGACGCCTGAATTACGTGACAGAGCAGATTTAATTGTAGCTTCAAATAATGATGATGGAGTTGCTGAGGTTGTGCAAAATTACATTTTAAATTAAATTGAGATGAAAGAACCAATAGAAACTGAACGTTTACTTTTGAGGGAATTACAGCTATCAGATGTTGATGGAATGTTTGAATTGGATTCTAATCCAAACGTTCATCTTTTTGTTGGAAATAAGCCCGTAAAAAGTATTGAGGAAAGTATTGGTTACATTAAGAACGTTCAACAGCAATATGCAGCTTTAGGAACAGGTCGTTTGGCCGTTATTCTCAAAGAAACCAATGAATTTTTAGGCTGGTCCGGAATAAAATTCATTACATATGAAATCAATAATCATAAAGATTTTTATGAAATAGGATATCGTTTCATCGAAAAGCATTGGGGAAAAGGATATGCTACTGAAGCAGGAAAAGCTTCTATAGATTATGCTTTTAATGTATTGAAAGCCGATGCTGTCTATGCTTATGCAGATCCGGGAAATGAAAATTCAAGAAAAATTTTAGAAAAGCTAGGCTTGCAGTACGTAAATTCTTTTGAACATGAAGAAGAATTAGAAGTTTGGTACGAATTAAAAAATCCAAACTTATAAATATCCTAAGAAATGCGTTCCAAATCTTTGTAAACTTATCTTATTAAGATCTACAAAGGTTTGGAAAACAGCTCGTAGTTTTAATACTTAAATAATAATTTAGCGTATTAAGTATTATTTTTTAGCTACAGAAACAAAATATTTATTTCCGTCACCCATTGTAAGTTTAACACGTTCGTCGCAAAGATCGATTGCAAAATTTGCACTTTCGTAACAGCTACAAGTCGTGTTTTTGTCTTTAGACATTTCAGTTTTACAATTGTTATTTTTAAAAGTAGCCAATTGTGGAGTATATAAACTTACCAAATCAGTTGAAGCTGTCACCAACGAAATAATACTTGCCGAATTATTATTCGTAATTCTGTAAACGATTCTATCAGTATAATTTACTTCATTTACCGTTACTTTACGAATATAAGTGTAAGCAGTTGAGCCTTCGCCTGGTTCTTTTACTTCAAATTTAAATCCAACCGCACGAATTGCAATATCAAATTGTGATTGAGAGTTTAAGCTCGCCCAATTTGTCAATGTGCTAATAGATGGAAAAGGATTAGCAGCTGGAACAGCAGCTGAAGCAGCAGTTTGCGCCTGAGAGCTAAAAATGGTTAAGAACATCAAGCAGATTGTGGGTAAAAATGCTTTCATATGGAGTTTTAATTTATAATTTTTGCCTACTCTTTCTGGTTTTCGGCTTGCCCATTTTTTATAATAACAAAACAACAACATAACGAGGGAAAATCAAAATTGTTATGAGCGAATTATTATTTAAATGATATAATTTTTGTTAGCTGTTTTTTGGAGAAGTGAAATTACTTCGAAAAACTAACTTAGCAAAGTTAAATGTAAGAAAATTTGAATTTAAAATTCAAAAAATTGCGTTTTATCGATATTATTTGCGTTTCATCGATGATTTTGTCGTTTTATTCTTATTGAAACAATACTTCGTTTTTTTATGAATTCAATTTATTGATAAGTTATTTACTTTAGATTATGGTTTTTTATGATGGCCTGAAATAGTAGTTTGGTGCAAAATATTGATATATAGTGTATTATTGATTTTATTTTGAAGAATATTGTATGTAAATTTGCAAACTCTTCAAAAGAGATGTAAATATAATATCTTACTACTTAAAATGTAGTTTATTCCCATGGAAAATAGAAAAAAAGTTGCCTTTTATACGCTTGGATGCAAATTGAATTTTTCAGAGACTTCCACAATTGCCAGAAACTTCAATGATGAAGGTTTTGATCGTGTTGATTTTGAAGAAGTAGCTGATATTTATGTTATCAATACCTGTTCTGTTACAGAGAATGCTGACAAGCAATTTAAGCAGGTGGTAAAAAAAGCAATGAAACTTAATGAAAAAGCTTTTGTAGCTGCAGTGGGTTGTTATGCGCAATTAAAACCAGAAGAATTAGCAGCGGTTGATGGCGTTGATTTGGTTCTTGGAGCGACTGAAAAGTTTAAAATTACCGATTATATTCATGATTTAAGCAAAAATGACATGGGTGAAGTTCACTCTTGCGAAATTGCCGAAGCTGATTTTTATGTTGGAAGTTATTCTATAGGAGACAGAACCCGTGCTTTCCTGAAAGTTCAGGATGGTTGTGATTATAAATGTACGTATTGTACAATTCCGTTGGCGAGAGGAATTTCGAGAAGTGATGCATTAGAAAACGTTTTGCAAAACGCCAAAGAAATTTCGGCACAAAACATTAAAGAAATTGTTTTAACGGGAGTAAATATTGGTGATTACGGAAAAGGAGAATTTGGAAATAAAAAACACGAACATATATTTCTTGATTTAGTTCAGGCTTTGGATAAGGTTGAAGGAATTGAACGTTTAAGAATTTCATCTATCGAACCTAATTTATTGAAAAACGAAACGATCGAATTTGTTTCTAAAAGCCGAACTTTTGTACCTCATTTCCATATTCCGTTGCAATCAGGAAGTAATGATATTTTAAAATTAATGAAACGTCGTTATTTACGTGAAGTGTATACGGAACGTGTGAATAAAATTCGTGAAGTGATGCCACACGCTTGTATTGGTGTTGATGTAATTGTTGGTTTCCCTGGTGAAACCGATGAGCACTTTCTTGAAACGTATCATTTCCTGAATGACATGGATATTTCGTATTTACACGTATTCACTTATTCTGAAAGAGATAATACAGAAGCAGCAGATATGCCGGGAGTTGTTCCTGCAAATGTAAGAGCAAAACGCAGCAAAATGTTACGCGGATTGTCAGTTAAAAAACGTCGTGCTTTTTATGAAAGTCAGTTGGGGACAAACAGAACAGTTCTTTTTGAGAGTGAAAACAAAGAAGGATACATTCATGGTTTTACCGAAAATTATGTAAAAGTAAAAACACCTTGGAATCCGGAATTAGTAAATACTTTACAAGAAATCAATTTAACTAAAATTGATGAAGACGGAAGCGTTCGATTGGAGTTTTTAAATAAATTGACAGAAGCGTAATACATATAGTTTGTTATTGCGAGGAACGAAGCAATCACACTAACAGTAAGCAAATTTGCTAATCGAAAGATACACTAAATGAGATTGCTTCGTTCCTCGCAAAGTCATAAGCAAGAGAATATAAAACAAGAAAGCCCTTTTTATTAAAAAAAGGGCTTTCTTGTTTTCGGGACCTTTGTCAAAGTTCAAAACTTTGACAAAGGTTAAACCTAGTTATTTTTAAAAATAATTTCTATTTCTGATCTTCAGGAATTACCAACTTCAAAGAGTTGATATAATCTGTATCAAATTCGATAACTCTAATTTTTTCAGGATTAAAACTTAATTCTCCGCCAAACTGACCTTTTATGTCCAGAAAGTCAATTGTAAGTTCTTCGTCGTTTAATTCGATCAATTTTCCTAAATAAGCTGACTTTGCTGATTTTTTCGAAATCTGAAAAATACCATATTTGCTGTTTACATAATTTAGGATCGAGTTTAAATCTCTAATTGGGATGATATCTTCAGCATTCGTTTTCAAACCTTTTAATCGAATTACTTTTTCGGTAAATTCAAGTTCCTGATCTCTGTGAACTGCTTCGATATTTTTGTTTTTCAGAATCACAAAACCGTCCAGGATAAAATCCTCGGGATTGTTTCGCAATAAAATCCAATCATCAGAATAATCAATAAGAAACCCGGTAAAAAGTTCTTTTTTATCCTGAAATTCTATTGAAATTAATTGTCTTAGATATTGTTCCATCATTTTAGTTTTTGAAACTCCAATTCTAAAATTCCAAATTCCAACTGTTGTTTAAGATTGCGAGTTGAACGTAACTGAGTTACAAGAATTGGAATTTGGAATTTGAAAAAATTTGGAATTTATTTTTTTTTAATTTTAAGGATTCGTAGACCAAATACTGCTGTTTTTAATAAAAACGCGACGGTTTAATTTTAATTGTGCAATGATCAATTCAGCAATATCCTCAGATTGCATTACTTTATCCGGATTTCCATCCGTTAAATTTAAATCTAATGCTAAATCGGTTGCAACTGTACTTGGTGTTAGTGCCGTAACGCGAATGTTATGTTTACGAACTTCCTGCATTAAAGAATCTGTTAATCCTAAAACGGCAAATTTTGAAGCACTGTAAGCACTTGTCAGCGCGTTTCCGTTTAATCCCGCAGTTGACGAAATATTGATGATATCCCCCGTTTTTCTTTCGATCATATTAGGTAAAATAGCTCGTGTCGTATAATACGTTCCCATTAAATTTACCTGAATAATTTTCTCCCATGCAGTTGGTTCTAATTCCAGAAAATTTCCAAAAGCAGCAATTCCCGCATTGTTGATTAAGATATCTATGTGTCCAAATTGGGCTAAAGCTTTTTCAACAGCAGCATTTATAGAATTGATATCAGAAACATCTGCAGAAAGACCTAACGATTTAACACCTAAATTACTGGTTTGATCGGCAAGTTGATCAACATCAGCTTGAGTTCTTGAAACTAAAATTACGTTTACACCTTCTTTGGCTAATGCAATTGCAATTGCTTTTCCAATTCCTTTTCCGGCGCCTGTAATCAGGGCATTTTTATTTTTTAAGTCTGTCATGATTTATTTTTTAGAAATGCAGAAAGCATCATTTTAGTTACACAAAAATACAGTTTTTGCTTCCTAAAATAATGCTTTCAGCTATTTTCTTAATCTAAGTTTAACAAACTTTTATTCTTTCAAAACCATATCGATACACATTACGGCAGCAAGAATTAATTGTCTAAGCGGACTATCTTGTGGTACGTTTTCTTCAATTTGAAGAACGTAATTATCAGCACTTGTAAAAAGCTCTTTGCCTATTCCTGCCCATTTTTTACTTACCTGAGCAAGTTGTTTGTTTTCGTGGCTGAATTTAAAATCCCAACCTGTCCATTTTCCCTGAAGAGTAGCGACCGGTTTTTCATTTTTATCTAAAATCTCAAATTTACCTCCAATAGAAAAGAACTTTTGTTTGAATGTTCCAATCAGACGGTCTTTTTCGTCAAAAATTTCAACCGTTGAACGGAAGATAGCAATGCCTCTTTTTACAGAAATTATTTTCTCACCAGAAGCCGTTGTGATTTCGATATTAAAGGGTGTAGCTCTTTTATAATCTGTGAAACGAAGTACTTTTGTAAAAAATCCCAGATTATTTTCTCTACAATTCATTATAATTTGATTGCTTTCCGGATCATAAATATCATAATTGTTAGCAGCTTTAAACATTCCAATGTGTTCTTTTACAAGAAATAAATTCTGATTTAAAATAGGATTCATGAAATTTTGTTTGAAAATGATTTGTAAATATTTTAATTGACCTCTCTGTGAAGAGAGTTTCAAAGAGAGATCAAATGTAATAAAATATTTATTAATAAGTCTATATCGCCGACTGGACAAGACGAATAAATTCGGCCTTATAACCTTCAGTATCGTTTGATAAACCTTGTTTGGCTAACTTTAAAATAGCATCAGAAGATTTGTCTGAAATCAGTTTTGAATCTCTTAATTTCAATCCAAACCAAGCTACAGAAGTGCTAAATTTAAAATCATCAGAAGCTTTATTTAAAGCAATTGATTTATTTTCAATTACATTCACCATTTCGATACTTTTATCGCCGTCAGGTTTTTTGTAGCGGAATTTTATTGTTGCTAGTTCATTACTGTAATTGTTTCCGGTTTCCTGTACTTTGGTATATTTTAAAGCATCTGGTTGCTGGTTTAGGTAATCGCTTTGAACTCCTGTCGGAATAATTTCGTATAATGCCGTCACAGTGTGATTACTTCCTAATTCTCCGGCATCAATCGCATCGTTTTTAAAATCTTCCGGACGTAGTTTTCTGTTTTCATATCCAATCAATCGATACGCCTGAACTTGTTTTGGATTAAATTCAATCTGGATTTTTACATCTTTAGCAATTGCAAACATCGAACCTTTAAACTCTTTTCCTAAAAAGCGATTTGCTTCCTGAATATTATCGATATAAGCATAGTTTCCGTTTCCTTTATCAGCTAAAGTTTCCATTTTACTGTCTTTATAATTTCCCATTCCATAACCCAGACAAGTTAAGAAAACGCCTGTTTTTCTTTTTTGTTCGATCAATGTTTCCATATCTGAATTTGAAGAACTTCCAACATTAAAATCGCCATCTGTAGCCAGAATTACTCGATTGTTTCCATCTTTAATAAAATTTTCGGCAGCGATTTTATATGCCAATTCAATTCCGGCTCCACCGGCAGTGCTTCCTCCGGCGTGTAAGTTTTCTAAAGCATCATTTATAGTTTTTTTCTCTGCTCCTGAAGTTGGCGGTAAAACTAAACCAGCAGCGCCCGCGTAAACTACAATTGCAACTTTATCTTTTGCTCTTAATTCGTTTACCAAAATTTTCATGGATTGTATCAATAATGGCAGTTTATTAACGTCTTCCATAGAACCCGAAACATCAATTAAGAAAACCATGTTTGAAGCCGGTAAATTCTCTGTTGCAATATTTTTTCCTTGTAAACCAATTCTAAGAATTTGATTTTTTGAGTTCCAGGGAGAATCGCTTAATTCAGTATTGATAGAAAATGGATGTTGATCTTTTGGCTGAGGATAATTGTATTTAAAGAAATTTACCATTTCTTCAACACGAACCGCATCTTTAGGAACCGCTTGTCCGTTATTGATAAAACGTCTGATATTAGTATAAGAAGCATTATCAACATCGATAGAAAAAGTAGAAAGCGGTGCTGTTTTTGGGCTTTCAAATGCATTTTCTACAAAAGTGTCATAGTCTTCCTGATTTGGTGTAACTGGTGGAGTAGGATATAAAATGTTCAATTTTGCATCTAGTTCTTTTTCCGTAAGATTTTTATAGATTCCGTTTTTGGTATCAATAACGACAACTCCATTCGAAGCTTTATTACCGTAAGTAGCTGTAGCATCTTTATCTTTCAGAACTTTTACATCCTGTACATCATTCGGATTGATTTTAGCAAATTGGTCAGCTTTTACCGGAATTCCGTCAACAATATATAAAGGTTCATTTTTTGCTGGAATAGACGCAATTTCACGTATTGCAACCGTTGGACTTGCAAGATATCCAATATTATTTTGAACCTGAATTCCTGCAACTCTTCCTTGTGCCATTTCAGCAGTTTTCATTTTAGCTTTTTTCCTTTCAGCACGTGCATAACTTCGATCTTCAGATTCAGAATTACTTGTGCCATAACCAATTGTTACAACTTCTTGTAGCTGAAGGCTATTGTTTTTTAGTATAACATTAATAACATTTGAAGTTTTAACGAAAATGGTTTGAGAATCCATTCCTACATAGCTAAAAATAAGAGCATCTCCCTTTTGAGCCTGAATAGAGTATTTTCCATCATAGTCAGTTTGAGTATTTTTTTTAGTGCCTTTAATGATTATCTGAACACCAGGAAGCGGAAGATTAGACTCATCTGTAACCGTTCCTGTAATAGTTCTTTCTTGTGCCACAGCTACGAAACATATAAGCATAGCAATGGCTGATGAAATAAGTTTTAGACTTTTCATGATAGTAAGTTTTAAATTAAAAGATTGTTTTTTCGTTAGTTTTTAGCGGCTGGTTTTCCTGTTTTAGTAGTAATAATTACGACTCCTTTTTTGCCTTTTTCACCATATTTTGATGTAGCTTCCAGATCTTGAAGTACAGTAATGGTTTTAATCTCCTGTTTATTCAAAGGCGCATAAGGGCTCGTTGGGTTTGTACCAAATAAATCATTTTCTGAGTAATAAATGCCATCAATAATATATAAAGGCTGGTCTAATACAACGAGAGAATCTACATTTTCAGGTTGCAAATTAGGGAGTTCCTTTTGTATCATTTTATCTCTTTTTTGATCGTCGCTATGAGACATTGCATTTCCGTTTAAAACAATTAAAGGAGCACTTTTTTTAGCCATCGGAGCTTGTGTTTCTGCATAAGCAACTTTGGCAGATTCTCTTTGCACAGTTCTTGAATAACCAAAACTTTGTGCGTCTTTAGCTCTGGTGGTTGTACTTTCTTCCTCCAGATTAGAGAAACCTGATTGTACGGATACTGGTGAAGCAATTTGACCGGTAACAGGCGAAGGACTTGGTTCTGTAATTATAGCATCATTGGCAGAGATTTGAACATCCTGCATTACTACTTGTTGTTGCTCTTTAATTTGCTTGTCTAAAATTTTTACAGCTTCTGTCTTTGGAATTATTTCTGAATCTGTAGTAACAACATCTTTATTTTTTTCTAAAGTTGGATTCTGAATTGCTTCTTTTTCTTCTTTATTTACAACAACTTTAGGTATTTGAGTTGTATCAACTTTATCAGATTTTAAAAACTGAGCTCCTAAAGAGATCAATAATAGAAGAGAAGCTGCAACTGCAATTTTTTTCCATAATGAGATTGTTTTTTTATCTTCCTTTTTGTCGAGTTTGTCTTCAAGACGCGACCAGACTTTTTCCATTCCAGGAAAATCTTTTGACTCCGAGTTGTGCGCGGCTTCTTTAAATTTATCGAATATTTTATCTTGATTGTCCATGACTACTTTGCTTTTTGGTAATACAATTTATTTACTAATTCCTTTAGCTTGGTTTTTGCGGCATTCAATTGTGATTTTGATGTGCCTTCAGAAATGTTTAGCATTCCGGCTATTTCTTTATGTCCGAAACCTTCTATGACAAAAAGGTTAAAAACAGTTTTACAGCCGTCTGGAATATGGTTTAGTAAATTGAGTAAATCTTCTTCTTCTAAAGCATTAACTTCTTCCGTAAAAGGTTGCGAGAGTAATTTGACATCATCAAGATACATATTGAAATTGGTATTTTTCTTGATGGTTGCCAAACAATGATTGACAGTTATTTTTCGCGCCCAAGCCTCAAAAGCTAAAACTTCTTTGAGTTGTTCCAGTTTTGTGAATATGGTGTAGAAAGCGTCAGCCATAGCTTCTTCAATTTCTTCTTCCTTCTTCAGGTATCGTTTGCAAACGCGATACAATTTTGGAGCCATATGCTCATAAACCTGACGCTGCGCATCGCGGTTCATTTTTTTGCAGTTAGAAATTAGCGTTTCGTTTATCACAATTTTGGTCTTTAATTATAAAGAGAGGTAAAAAGATAAAAAGGTTGGGACGGGTATGAAAAAAAAGTTTTTTTTAAGGTTCAAAGCGACAAAGGTTCAAAGTTACAAAGGTTTTATCGTAGAGGCGCACAGCAGTGCGTCTCTCGTTCGGTGTATTTTTAATGTTGGTATTCTTTGCGGGAGATGCACTGCTGTGCGTCTCTACATTATTTGGGATAAATATATCATCAATCTTGTTTTCTCACAATCTTTGTCCTTGCGAGGAACGAAGCAATCACACTAACAAAAAGCAAATTTGTTAAATCAAAAAGAATACTAGATGTGATTGCTTCGTTCCTCGCAATGACATAAAATGCGTACAAGCTTTACTTAATCGGCAAAGCCAATTTAAAAATCTTCGTTTCTAAAACTTCTGTATCATTATCCTCACATAACAAAAACTCGATTTTATTATTTTCTTTTTTATAAAAAGTTAAACCTTCAAATTTATTGGTTGAGGTGATTTTTTGAGTGAAATCAATTTTCATGGTTTTGAGATCGATTCTGCCAATGAAACTTCCAAGGATTTCGCCGTCGTCGTAGGTTGATTTGGTGTCTTCGGCCGTAGAAAGGAAATAGATTTTGTCTTCAACCAAAATGGCATCGGTAAAACTGGAACGAACGCCTTTTATTTTTGGAAGTTTATAATTTGTAGCTACAAGTGCAAATTCTTCTCCCAGACTTTTAGCGTGAATAGTAAAAATGGTGTTTTTGTTTGAGATTCCGTTTCCGCGATTGAATAAATACCAGTTTTCACCGTCAAAAATGGCGCCTTCAAGATTAAAATCTTCTGGTTTTATTTCGCCGAAACTTTGCATTAAACCATATAAATCTACCAAATTGTTTTTTTGTAAAATGGCTTTATTCTTCAAATCGAATTCAATCATTTTGTTTCGGTTTTCGGTTGAACCGGAACCAAATATATATAAGGTATCGTTGTGATGTGTTATCGATTCGAAATCAGGTTTTAATTTTTTTGGAATATTTTGTGTTGGATTGTCAATTAAAGGATGTTGGTTTAATTGCTGATTTTGCATATTGTATTCGTATAAAAATCCGCTATTGTCGCCAATGATATAAAGGGAATTGTTATTTAAAAATAATCCTGATGCTGAACCGATTCCGATGATTTGAAATAATATTTCTAATGTAAATTTTTCCATGAATGTTGTTTTGAAAATAAATGCCTAGCCCTGATAGCAATGAAAATACTTTGAGGAGAAATTGTGATTTTTTCTTGACAGAACAAAGCGACCATAGGAAGCTCTTGGTATGTTTTAGAAAAATACAATTTATTGAAAAAGTATTGTAATGGATAGCAGGAATTTGCTTCGTAAAATTAGTATATTTATATTACAAAAAACTAATATATATGAAATCGATAGATCCGAAAGATTTTAAAGTTACAGATAAAATAAAGTTATCCAAGATTCCGACTTTGTGTGATATTGATGCTGACAGCGATGAAAAAGAAGCTAAACTGGATAAAGTGCAGGCTAAACTGAGTGATTTGCAGGATGTGATGTATGCGCACAATAGATATGGTGTTTTGATTTGCCTGCAAGGAATGGATACTTCGGGAAAGGATAGTTTGATTCGGGAAGTTTTTAAGGAATTTAATCCGCGTGGGGTTGTAGTGCACAGTTTTAAAACGCCAAATTCGACTGAATTAGAACATGATTATTTGTGGAGACATTATCTTGCGTTGCCGGAAAAAGGAAAATTCGCAATTTTTAATCGTACGCATTACGAGAATGTTTTGGTAACGCGCGTACATCCGGAATATATTTTGGGAGAGAATTTGCCGGGAATTACTTCGGTTGACGATATTACACCAACTTTCTGGGAAGACAGAATTAAGCAAATTAATAATTTTGAAAAGCATATTTCGCAAAACGGAACTATCGTGCTTAAATTTTTTCTGCATTTGAGTAAAGAGGAGCAAAGGGAACGTTTGTTGCGCCGTTTGGAGGAGGAGAAACATCATTGGAAGTTTTCGCCGGGCGATTTGAAGGAACGTGAACACTGGGATGAATATCAGCATTATTATGAAGAGGCAATAAACAAAACTTCGACAGATTATGCGCCGTGGTATGTTGTTCCGGCTGATGATAAAGAAATGGCGCGCTATATTGTGGCCAAAATTATCTGGGAAGAAATGCAAAAACATACGGATATCAAGGAACCCGAGTTGGACGATAAGATTAAAGCCAATATCGAAATGTATAAACAACAATTGAAGAGAGAGCCTTAAAAGTAAGGCTCTTTTTTTATGTTTATGTTACTGGTATTTTATGAATGTTTTGTAGTACTAAATTAATGTTATTTTTTTTTGGGTCTAAAACAGTTTTTTGGTCAGACTCTTGTTTTTTTGTTAATATCAGAGTGATTTTTAGTTAAAGTGTAAGGGGTTACTTTGTAAAAAAATAAAATTAAAACATTAAAGTGAGATGAAAAGAATTATTTTACCCCTATTTATTCTTGGATCGCTGATTACATCATGTAATAACGACTCTAAAGATCAGGAACAAACAACAAGTGTTGTATTAAAAGACCAATCTGTAACGCCAAGTTTGTTGAAGGCAAAGCCAGGTTTTGAAAATTTAAAAATTTATTCTCTTTTTAGCTCGGATGATGTTCTTATAGAGACTCCTAAATTTGTTTTTGGAGGTTCTGCTGATGGTTCTGGTTTGTTAAAAAATACTAACGGAACTTTTACTTTTTTAGTAAACAACGAAGACAATTTTTCGGTTGCCAGAATTACATTAGACAAAACTTTCAAACCTACTAAAGGGGAGTATTTGTTAAATTCTAGTGGAGGAACATGGAGACTTTGTGGTGCTACGATGGCTACACCAGCTGAGCACGGTTTTGGTCCTGTTTATTTAACTTGTGGAGAATCTGGAGAAGAGTCTCGCACACATGCTTTGGATCCTTACGGAGATGTAGGTTCAGCATCTGTATCTAAAGAGTTGGCAGGATTTGGTCGTTTAAGTGCTGAGAATGCTTTACCATTACGCACTTCTGCTTACAAAGGTAAAACGGTTGTTGTAATTGGTGATGACGATTCTGGAACTTACGGAGGTCAGATTTTTATGTATGTATCTAACACTGTTGGTGATTTAACTAACGGTTCTTTGTACATGCTAAAAAGAAATGATGACAACCAAAGAGAAAAAGATATGGAAGTTAGTAAAACTTATCCTGTATCTTTTGTAAAAATTGACAATCATACTACTTTAACTGGTGCTCAAATTAATGCATCTGTAAATACTTTGAAAGCGATTAAATTTGGTCGTGTAGAAGATTTAGATTACCGTAAAGGTGGTGATGCTGCAGATCGTGAATTGTATTTTAATGCAACCGGACAAAATACAACCGGAACAAATGCTGACGGTTCAAGAACTAAATATGGTAGAGTTTACAGATTAAATCTTGATGCTGCTGACCCATTAAAAGGAACTCTTGAAGTTATTCTTGATGGTGATAACCGTTCTGGAATTGCTGGTAAATTTCAAAATCCCGATAATATTTGTGTGACTAAAAATTACGTTTATGTACAGGAAGATGCTAACGGATACGGAGACGAAACTCACGATGGTTATATTTATCAATACAATATTGCTACAAAAGAACTAAAAGTTGTGGTAGAATTAGATCACCGTCGTACTGAAACAGACGCTGCAAAATATAACGTAGGTGGATTATCTAAATTTGGAGATTGGGAATACGGTGCCTTAATCGATGTTTCTGAGCAAGTTGGTATTCCTGATACTTTTATGTTGAGCGTACAACCACATACTTGGACTGGTGCAAAATACAAAGGTGTTGATGGAGGAACTAACCGTCCGAATGAACAACAAGCAAGTCAAATCTTAGTTCTTAAAGGTTTACCTAGATAAATTTTTAAAATAGTACAAAACAGCAATCCACTACTTCAGTTTGAGGTAGTGGTTTCTGTTTTTCTAAATATTCCTCTTTATAATCGGTATTAAATCATGAAAAAAATATATTGTTTGTTGTTCTTAGTAACATTTGTTGCTTGTCAGAAAAAAAACAAACATCAGGAAGTCAATAAATTGTTTCAGGACGATATTACTTTATTGATCGAAAAAGTGGCCAAACTTAAATATTCGGTGCAATCAGATTCTAGTGAAGCACAAATCCAGAGACAATTTCTGGAAGCACATAATAGTTACAAAAAGGTCGAAATAATAAGTGAGTATTATTCGCCAACAGTTTCTAAATCAATCAACGGACCTGCAATACCAGAATTTGAAGAAAATGACAAAGTAACAGTTGCACCTGAAGGTTTTCAGGTTATTGAGGAGTTGGTTTTTCCGAAATACAATAAAGAAACTAAAAAAGAATTGATTCAGGAGTTAGGTGTTTTATCTGCAAATTTGACTCGGTTAGAAAAAGTTTCAAGTTCGAATGAATTGACAGATGCACACGTTTTTGATGCGATGCGATTAGGAGTGTATCGAATTATTACTTTAGGAATTACCGGTTTTGATTCGCCTGTGGTTCTGAATTCACTTCCGGAAGCATTGGTTTCTTTAGAAACTATCGAAAAATATTATCAGGTTTATGCTGAAAATAGTTCGGTATCGAATGCTAAACAAGTACTTGCTATTTTAGAAAAAGGGAAGAAGTATTTAAATACAAACACAAATTTTAACGCTTTTGATCGCGCTTATTTTATCAGAGAAATTGCCAATCCGTTAAGTAAAGGATTGTATAAAACACAATCTGAATTAGGAATTTCATTAATGAAGGAGCAAAGAGGTCTGAAAGTGACTGCACAAACTTTATTTGACAAAGACGCTTTTGATGTCGAAGCTTTTTCGGGTTTCCCCGATTATAAAACGACGCCGGAAAAAATTGCGCTGGGCAAAAGATTATTCAACGATCCTATTTTGTCAGGCAACAACACGCGCTCTTGTGCTTCTTGTCATCATGCCGACAAAGCTTTTACAGACGGATTAGAAAGAGCAGTTTCATTAGATGGAAAATCAATGATTCACCGCAATACACCAACATTAAATAATATAGCTTTTCAGCGCGTGTTTTTTGCAGATTCGCGAGTAAGTTATCTCGAAGATCAGGCGGTAGCAGTTATTAAAAATGAAAACGAAATGCACGGTTCTTTAGAGAAATCTGCTTTGGCAATTCAGAAAAAAGCTGACTATGTAAAGGAATTTAAAAAAGCGTTCCCGAAAGGAGAAATAAATGAATTTGCAATCAAAAATGCTTTAGCTTCTTATATTCGTTCGCTGAGTCAATATGATTCAAAATTTGATGGATATATGCAAAACAAAACTACGTTTACAGCAGATGAAAAAGCAGGATTTAATCTATTTGCCGGAAAAGCAAAATGTGCTACTTGTCATTTTATCCCGCTTACAAACGGAACAGTTCCGCCAAATTTTGACAGATCTGAAAGCGAGATTTTAGGTGTACCAAATAAAAACAAAAAACTGGATGGAGATTTAGGTAAGTTTGTGATTACGGGAGCAGCGATTCATAAATATTCATTTAAAACCCCAACCATTAGAAACATTGAACTTACAGCACCTTATATGCACAATGGTGTTTATAAAACTCTGGAAGAAGTGATTGATTTTTATAATGAAGGTGGAGGTGTAGGTTCAGGATTCGATCTTGATAATCAAACATTGCCTGAAGACAAATTAAAGCTATCAGACAAAGAAAAAAAGCAATTGATTGCCTTTATGAGAACTTTAACGGATAATAGATATGTAGAAAATAGAAAATAGAAGATAGAGGCAAGAGAATAGAAGAAAGAGGATAGATGCAAGAAAGTTTTTCTGAAGTTTTTGCCACAGATTTCAAAGATTAAAATGATTTTTTTCTGCCACGACCCGAGCGATAGCGAACAGGCGAAGCAATTTCACTAATTAGCACGAATTTTTAATTTTAAGATGTTGCTTTGCGAACTTTGCATTCTTCAAAAAGTTAAGAACTTCGCGAACTTTGCGGTTAAATTTTTGCCACAGATTTTAATCTTTAAAATTCGTGGCAAAAAATCTTTAAATAATTCCATTGGTCAAAAGCCAAATGCAGTTCATCAAACTAATTTTAATAGTGTTTTAGGTTTGTGCTCCTTTGCATCAAATTAATAAAAACTATTATCATGAACATGTACAAATTAGTATTACTGACTACTATTTTCTTAGTAAGTTTATTTTCTTCAAAAGTTAATGCCCAATCTCCATTTCCAATTCATGTTGGTATCAAAGGAGGTTCTAATTTTTCTGAACTGCCGGTCACAGATGGCTTTAGTTCAAAATATGCGGCAGGTTATTTTGTCGGAGCAATGGCGCGATTCGATTTTAAAAGATTCTATATTCAAAATGAAATCTTGTATAGCGAGAAGTCTTCAAAAATAGAAAACACTTCTATAACAGGATCTAAAAATGCAAAATGGAGAAGCCTCGAAATGCCTTTGCTGATTGGTTATAAAATAATTGATGTTTCGACCCTAAATGTGAGAGTTTTTGGTGGAGGAGTTTATTCGTATGTTCTCGATGAAAATATTTCGTCATTAAATCAACTTAAAGACTCCTACACGAAATTTAACAAATCTAACATTGGCTATCAGGTTGGCGCAGGAGTCGAAATGTGGAAATTTACCTTAGATTTCACTTATCAAGGGGGATTAAATAATATCAGTAAAGAGTTTAGTTCTAAAACAAATTCCTTTAATGTAAGTGTTGGATATTTTTTCTTGTAATTTCACAATTTATCGGTTAACCCTAAGCAGCAGCAAAGAATCTTTTCGGTTCTTTGCTGTTCGTTTAGAAAATATAGGGTTATTTTTGAACAAAAAGATTCTCATAATTTACTTACTCTTTTTTGATGATTATAAAAAATAAAAATCGACACCGGATATTTTTGGTTTTTTTCTGGTGTATACTTGGTGTTACTATTTGGGCACAATTAATAGATGGTTATGGTACATTGTTAGCTATCTACCAATCAGCTTTAATTTTATTATGCTCTATTCTTTTGGCACATTTTCTTAGTGATGTGATGCTTCCTAATGCATTACGCAAAAACAAAATGAGACTATTTGCGATACGAAGTGTTGTTGTGGTTGCGCTATTATCATTTTGCCTGGCAGTGGTTTATGCAGTTTTTTCAGATTCACACACACGTAGCCAATTATATCCTGAGGAAGAGCATATGAATATTATTCAGCTTTTATGGTCTCGATTTTGCGGAAGTGTTCCTGCTGCAATTTTGATTTGTGGCACTGCTTGCGGACTTCGATTTTATCAGGAACATAATGTGATCGAAAGAAATCATGCCGAATTAAAACAAGTTCACTTAGAAGCACAAATAAAAATCCTGCAAGATCAGATCAATCCGCATTTGATGTTTAATGTACTGAATCATATTCATATTTTGATGCAAAGCAATGTCGAATTAGCATCGGTTTTATTGGTACGGTTTTCGGATATTTTAAGGTATCAATTGTATGAATGCAATAAAGAATATGTTTCATTGTATCTCGAAATTAAATACCTGAAAGATCTAATCGCAGTCGAAGAAACCCGTTGGGGAAATGAATTAGAAGTAAAAAGTAGATGGAACATCGAAGATGGTCAGCTTCAGATTGTGCCGTTACTTTTAGTCCCTTTGATAGAAAATGCCTTTAAACATGTATCAAGACTTCCAAACCAAAAAGGATATGTACACTTATCTTGCGACCAGATAAATAAACAATTGATTTTTAAAATAGAAAATTCATACACAGAACAATATAAAATCCCCTCTAAAAATCAGGGATTAGGACTTGAAAATGTAAAGAAAAGACTGGAGATTCAATATCCCGAAAAACATCAATTAAGTATCAATAAAACAGATTCAGATTTTACGGTGGAAGTTGTCTTAGATTTAAAGTAATTTTTTTGCTACTGATTAGAAGGGTTTTGTAAAAGAGTAAAGAAGAAAGAAGAAAGAATAAATCTGCTTAATCTGCAAAATCTGCGAGAGAAACTTTTTTTTAACAATACCCACCAAACCTGAAACAAAGAATACCTGAAACAAAAAAATTATGAACATGAAATGTCTCGTTATTGACGACGAACCAATTGCAAGAAACGGAATTGTAGATTTTGTTTCAAAAATTGATTTTCTTGAAGTTGTTGGCACTTGCGCTTCGGCATTAGAAGCGACGTCATACATTCAGGAAAAACAAGTCGATTTGTTATTTCTCGATATAAATATGCCTTATTTGTCCGGATTAGAGTTTTTAGAATCTCTGGACAATCCACCTTTAGTTATTTTTACGACAGCTTATTCAGAACATGCTTTAGATGGATATCGTTTGCAAGTGGTTGATTATTTGTTAAAACCAATTACGTTTCAGCGTTTTTATCAAGCCTCTTTAAAAGCAAAACAATGGCATCAAATGAGTTCTCCCAAGCAAAATCAGTTAGATCCGTTTCTTTATGTTCGTCAGGACGAAGGATTTCAAAAGATTTCCTGGGTAGATATTTTATATATTGAAGGAATGCAAAATTATGCTAAGCTTCATTTTAAGGATAAAGTTTTGGTGATTCATCAAACCATGATTTCATTAGAAGAAACACTTCCAACGGAAATTTTCTTTAGAATTCACAAATCATTTCTTGTAAATATTACACATATTGATTCCGTTTCCGGCGGACGATTGTTTGTAAACGGACAAGAACTACCTATTTCAAGAACACGTCGCGAAGCATTATTGAAAGAGGTAGTTTATAAAAATCTATTAAGCAGATAGCTCTAGAATTGCCATTTTAGAGCTAAAGCGGCATAAAATGTAGTAGTGAATCGTGGGTTTGCCAGATCTTTTTCTTTAAACATATTTTTAATTTTTCGATCATTGGTTGAGAACGAACGAGCCAGAGTACTTCCTGCTGTAGGTTCGAATGTCCAATGTTTACCAAATTTAAGTTGAGGTCTTATACCCGCCACAATTTGTTGATATCCAAGTAACATAGATTTATTTGCAGGATTTATTTCGGCAGTCATTCCGCTTAGTTCCACAACCGTTTTCAGGTCAAATCTTTCAGACATTCTATAACCCAATTCCAGACCTTCAGGAAAAGCAACTTTAAAATGTAAAGCACCTTTAGATTCCCAATTAAAATAAATCCCCGGAAGTACCATCGGGACACCAAAACTATTGGTTAAAACCGGTCCGAAACCAAAAGCCAAATTTGGATTAAATTGTTTGATAAAAAGTACACCACCTTGTATAAGCACGTCATCTTTATTGATTTCGGCCATGTCAGTATAAACGCCCACAGAAGCCATTATTAACATAGACCACGACGGAGAAAGTGATCTTAAATGCTTGACGCCAATTTGTGCATTTAAAAGTTCATTCGGGAAACCGTTAGGCAATTCTACAGGAAGCGATTGTACTTCATAATCCTTATTTTCCATTTTGGCATAACTTCCCTGAAGCATAATCGACCAAAGTCTGGGATGATTGTATTGATCCATTTTCATGGAAAGTGGAATTTCTACAGAAAGTTGAGCTCTTTTAAAATTGCTTTTGGCGTCTGTTTTGGAGCTGTCAATTGGTCGGACATAATTAGAAAACGGAACATAGTCTATTTTGAATTCTCCCGAGATGTTCGATTGAGATCTTGCGGAAATTGTAACCAATAGAAAAAGAAATAACTGCGATAGATAAAAAACTGTTTTGTTCATGATTTTGATTAATTTTTCTGCGAAGTACAACGTTCTTCCTTAACCTAAAAAAATCATTTGACGAGTGGTTCTTATCTTTTGACCAACGGCATAAACACAACGAAACCCGACAGGTTTTTAAAACCTGTCGGGTTTGCTTTATTGTGTGTTTTAAAAAGAGAATTAATATTTAGTATGCTTAAATATATGGGTTTTTACAAAGAAATGAAAAATTAGATTATCGAAATTTAAAAATTTAAAATGTAAAATTTTTCTTATGTTTAAAGATATTTATAAACGCTGTAAAATTAAATATTATGAGTACAAGCACATTTAGATTTGGAATAAAAAGTGATTTGAAATCTTCAGAAGATATGAATCTATTTGGAGATCCTTTTTGGGGAGAAGCAGGAAGTTTAAATGCAAGAACTTTATATTTGCAATTAAGTGACAAAGAGAAGGCTTTAATGCTAAAAGCAAATTATATTAATATGATTGAAAAATCGCGAGAACGAAATTTTAATATGGCTGCTGATTGTTTACAATGGTGGCTGGATGGTACAGGGTCAACAAAAAATATCGATTTTCATTGGCTTAGAGGGAACAATGAGGTTATTGTTGCTGAAAATACAAACATAGAGCGTTTTGAAAGCGATTCTGATCTCGTGATTTTTCTTAACGCTTTAACGGAAGGAAACACCAGAACTTATGTTACTCATTTTGATCGTGTATTTACAGGAGGAATTTTTCGGGAATTATATTATGTGTGCGGAACAAGTACAATAACTTCAACTTGTTATTTTCCCATCACTAGAAAGAAAAATAATTTTGTTTTATCAGGTAAAATAATCCATAAATGGTGGGATAGATATGATTGGCATAAAGGTGCAAATGCCTATATTCCTAGTTTCGGTTATGTCAAAGACTCGGATGCCATATTAGTAGAAAAATATTGCGGAGCAAGACCATATGAACTGAGAGGAGAGTGGCAGCAAAATTTTAATAAAACATTTCAAATGGATTCTTCAGGAAATATAAATCTTAAATTAAGATAAATGAAAAAATATATATACATAGCCTTAGTAAGTGTGGTTCTTTTATTTTCTGCTTATTATTATTGGCAAAACAGATATGTAAAGCTCCGTCCTGTAGTTGTGAATGAAGATGTTGGCTTTGTGTTTTTTTCTGAAATTTTTCATAATCAATTATTTAAATTTGCTAACCCTAATGAGGTGTCTGAAAATTATTATAAAAACATAAAATTTGTTTTAGACCGTTCGGGTCAAGAATATATTATGAAAAATGGAGATATTTACATTAAATATAAATATATACACGATATGGAACTCATTTGGAATTACACAACTAGAACCACTGATCCTACTTGGTTTAAGTTAAAAAGAGAAATGGACAGTATTAATGGTGATATAGGAAAACAAAAAGAATTAGATAGTATTATTAAGAAACTTAGTCCTTAAATAACTTGTTTTTTGATAAATTGTTAAAACTTAAACCCGACAGGTTTTTAAAACCTGTCGGGTTTGCTTTATAATGAAAATAGGAATTAATATAAAATAACGAAACCCGACAGACTATGCGATCTATCGGGTTTGTTACCAAAAACAAAAAAATAAAATTTAACCTTTGCTTTTATAAATCAAAACCATAAGCTAAGCGTAAAGCCACTTGATTGGTTTTGAATTTGTTATAGTCCTCATATCGAACACTAATATCAATGTATTTGTTGGCGTACCCAATTCCTGGCGCCCATAAAAAAGTGGTGTCATTATAACCGTTTGTAACGGCAAAACCAGCACCAACCTCGCCTAAAACATAAAATTGATCTTCCCAGATAAAAGCTTTAAAACCTGCTTTTGCCGGAATAAAACCAAGATCTTTTACATCAACTCCATTTTCATCTTTTCCGATAAACAAATTGGTAAAACCAGTTGTTAAGGTCAGCGAAGTTCTTTTTGATAAATCATATTGTAAACGAACATCTCCACCCAAAGACCAGTTATATACTTTGTCAGTTGGTAAACCTCCGTTAAGCCCAAATCCTAATCTGAAACCAGGTTCGTATTTTTTGATTTCACCTTCATTTTGGGGTAACGTTGTAGTAGTAGCGTCCTGAGCAAACGTGGTATTGGCGTATAATAATGCGAAAGTCGCCAGGCAGATCATTTTTAGATTTCTCATGACAATTTTTTTTTGAATTAATAATGTTGTAAAAGTAACAGCTAGCGTTTGGGGCGTTGTTATACAATTTTTTGAAATCGTTATATAATATCGAGGTTCGCTAAAAATTGACTTAATATTTGCTTATGTTTTTAATATTATAAAAGAATCCAATGCTTCTGACTATCTTTGCCCACAAAAAGATCAGAAGTGAATTTAAAGCAGTACACCAAAGAGTTTTCATACAATTTAAGATTAGCATATCCTATTATATTAGGAATGGTTGGACATACTTTAATAGGTATTGTCGATAATATAATGGTTGGTAAATTAGGAAGTACTGAGCTTGCGGCAGTTTCATTAGGAAACAGTATGATTTTTATTGCCATGTCTTTAGGAATTGGTTTCTCGACAGCAATTACTCCAATTGTTGCTGAAGGTGATGCCGAAAAAAACGATTCTAAAATTCGTTCAGCATTTCATCATGGTTTGTTTTTGTGTATCATTTTAGGATTACTGCTTTTTGGAATAATTGTTCTGGCAAAGCCAATAATGGAGTTACTACAACAGCCTGCAGATGTAATTGCACTTGCAAAACCTTATCTTGACTGGGTTGCTTTCTCCTTGATTCCGCTAATTATGTATCAGGGATACAAACAATTTGCAGACGGAATGTCGATGACAAAATATTCGATGTATGCTATGATTATGGCCAATGTGCTGCACGTGGGAATCAATTATATGTTGATTTACGGAATCTGGATTTTTCCAAAAATGGGAATCGTTGGAGCGGCTTTGGGAACGGTAATTTCAAGAATATTTTTGGTAATGTTCATGCACATTATGTTATCCAGAAGAAATGATTTGAAACAATATTTCAAAAACTTCAGTTTTGACGAAATCAAAAAAGAAACCATAAAGAAAATTATAAGTATCGGATTTCCATCGGCAATGCAAATGCTTTTTGAAGTTGTATTGTTTACAGCATCAATCTGGCTTTGCGGTAATATTGGTAAAACCAGTCAGGCAGCCAATCAAATTGCGTTGAGTCTGGCTTCGATGACTTTTATGTTTGCCATGGGATTAAGCGTAACTTCTATGATTAGAATTAGTAATCAAAGAGGATTAAAGGATTATAAAAACCTAGTTATCGTTGCCCGTTCTATTTTTTTACTGGCGATTATAATAGAAACTGTTTTTGCTATTCTATTTGTGGCTTTCCATGAATTTTTGCCTCATATTTTTTTGAACATGGAAAATGGAGGTCAGCTTCTGGATAATAGCGAAGTAATAAGTATTGCCTCAAAATTGCTTTTAATTGCAGCAGTTTTCCAGATTTCTGACGGAATTCAGGTTGTTGTTCTTGGAGCTTTGCGTGGTTTGCAGGATGTCAAGATTCCAATGTATATCACATTTGTTGCCTATTGGATCATTGGTTTTCCGGTTTCTTATTATTTAGGCGAATATACAGATTTGAAAGCGCAGGGAGTCTGGATCGGACTTTTGGCAGGATTAACTTCTGCGGCAATATTTCTATACATTCGTTTTCATTTCCTGACCAAAAAACTAATCAAAAATTCAGTTTCAAATACTTAAATTTGAGACTCAAATTAAATATGTCACAGATTACAAAGATTATTTAAGATTAAAAAAAAAATCCTTTTAATCTGTGTAATCTGTGGCAAAAAAACTAGTCTGCTTAGCAGGCCATTGTAAAATCTAAAATAAACTTAAATAAAAATGGAATTACCTAAATTTTTACTCGGAGATAATACTGATTTTCCAGATGATATTTTCATCATTCACCTTGATTATCCAAGATTTATAATCAATTTAAAAGATGATGAGGTTGAATTTATGGAAGAAGCTGAAGATCTTGATGAAGCAGAATTAAATGCCGAAATGGAAGGATTAATTGTTCTGGCTAATGAATTTTATGACCGCGAAATAAAACGTTACGAAGAGTAGAGACACACTGGTAGAGATGCACAGTAGTGCGTCTTTTATGTATCCGCGTTTTTCTTTAATATCGAAAATTGCTCGCAAAGTTGCTAATATTTTTATTTTAAAGCCACAGATTAAAAGGATTGAAAGGATTTTTTGAATTGCCTCCAGCTTTAGCTGGAGGTTATTAAAGTGCCGATAAAATGGCTTCAGCCAAAAAATCGAGTTTGGCTAAAGCCTTTCAAATCATTTTTATTATATCTCCAGCTAAAGCTGGAGGCAATTCATTACTTGAACTTAAAAATTTTGCGGCTCTGCGACTTTGCAAGATTAAAAAATAAAGAATTGAACAAAAACTTGGTGAGTTTGTGTCTCCCCATATTTCAACCAAAAATTAATTTAAATCATCTAATGAAAAAATTAAGTTATTTAAAACCCATTTTCAATTTTATAGCAATCGGATTGCTAATTACTACTTTAAGCCGAATCTTTTTACTTTTTCTTTTTAAAGACAGAGTAGTAGAAACACCAAATTTCTGGTATATTTTCCCAATCGGACTTCGAATGGATATGATATTACTTTGTTATTTATCATTTCTTCCGGCCGTTTTAATTACGTTTTTACCAAACAAATGGCTAAAGTTCACCAATAAATTTCTGGTAATTTATAGTTTCTTATTTCTGTTTCTGATTCTTTTTGTAGAATTGGCTTCACCAGATTTTGTAAAACAATATGACACACGTCCGAATAAGATTTTCTTAGATTATCTGATTTATCCAAAAGAAGTAGTCCCAATGCTTTTAAAAAGTTATTTGACTTCCATCATTGTGACTTTTTTAATTTTAGGAGTTGTCTTGTATTTTGCTTTCAAAAAGGGAAAAAAATACTTCTACACGACTAGTGCTGAATATAAATTCAAATTAATGGTTTTTCCATTACTTGCTTTTTTATTGTTTTTTGGAGCACGTTCAAGTCTTACTTCAAAACGACCAATCAATTCGAGTAACGCCGTTTTCTCGACAGATCAATTGACAAATACTTTAGGATTAAATTCATTTTATACAGTAGCTTTTGCTGCTTATTCGATTAAAAATGAAGGAAATACCAAGATGTATGGTAAAATGGATGAAGCCGAAGCAATTGCCCGTGTAAAAAAATACATGATTGCCGGTCCAAATGATTTTACAGATGCCGAAATTCCTTTTCTGCATGTGCAGCAACCGGATTCAGTTATGAAAAAGCCATACAACTTAGTGATTTTTCTACAAGAAAGTTTAGGAGCTGAATATGTTGGAATTCTAGGTGGAAAACCATTAACGCCGGAATTTGATAAATTGTCGAAAGAAGGTTTATTGTTTACCAATTTATATTGTACAGGAACAAGAAGTGTTCGAGGAATTGAAGCGGTTGTGACCGGATTTTTGCCTTCGCCATCTGAGAGTGTTGTAAAGTTAGGAAACTCGCAACACGGATTTTTCACATTAGCCGATGCTTTGAAGCAAAAAGGTTATGACACTAGTTTTATTTATGGTGGAATGGCAAATTTTGACGATATGGCTTCGTTTTTCAACGGAAACGGTTTTAGCTATATTGTGGATCAGGAAGATTTTGAGTCTGATGGAAATAAATACGCTTTCAAAGGAACCTGGGGTTACTCTGATGAAGATTTGGTTACTAAAGCGAATAACTACTTTAAAGCAAAAGGAGATAAACCATTCTTCTCATTGATGTTCTCGACTTCAAATCATGAACCTTTTGAATATCCTGAGGGAAGAATTAAGCCATACGATAAGAAACCTGCAACGGTAAATAATGCAATGAAATATGCCGATTTTTCTATTGGAAAATTCTTCGAAATGGCTAAAAAGGAACCTTATTTTAAAAATACAATCTTTATCGTAATTGCGGATCATAATACCAGAACATACGGAAAAAATTTAGTGCCAATAAACAAATTCCATATTCCTGCACTTATTATGGGACCCGGAGTTCCAAAAGGAGCTGTTTATGATAAATTGGCAAGTCAAATTGATATTCCTCCAACATTATTGAGCTATTTAGGACTTTCGTTTGAAACTCCAATGGTGGGAAGAAATCTGAGTAAGCTAGATCCAAAAGTGCAGGGGAGATCGATTATGCAATTCAACGATATCAACGCCTTTAGAGTTGAAAATCAAGTTGTAATTATGCAGCCTAATTTAAAACCGCTTCAATTCGAAATCAAAAATGATACAACTTTAATTCCTGTAAAATTAAATGAAGAATTAGCAAAAGATGCTTTGGCGCACGTTATTACAGCAGGAAATTTATACAAAGAGAATAAGTATAAGTTGAGGAAAAAATAGTTTTTCCACCATATAAGTTATATAAGTTCATTTAAAAATAAATGCTAAAATTTAAATTTTCTTATATAACTTATATGGTAGAAAAAAGCTTTTATTGTTTTTTGAAGTACATTAGTAACAAACTCTGAGCAGCTGCAAAAGGTGAAATTTCATGATTTAGCACTGCTTTTTTGTTTTGTTCTAAAAGTGCCATAATTTCAGGCTGATTAAAGAAGTTTGATTTTAATTGCTCATTTATGGTTTCCATCATCCAGAAATGATTTTGTTCGTTCCTTTTTTCCTGGAAGAAACCGGTTTCTTTAGTCATTTCGAAATACTCAGAAATCGTATTCCATATATCTGAAATTCCGTCTTTTGTAATGGCACTGCAAGTGGTTACTTTTGGTTGCCAGTTTGATTTTTTTGGAGGAAATAAATGCAAAGCCCTGTTGAACTCGAGTTTTGCCTGATTGGCTTTTTTAATGTTATCACCATCAGCTTTATTGATTACAATCGCGTCAGCCATTTCCATAATGCCTCGTTTGATGCCTTGAAGCTCATCGCCGGCACCCGAAATTTTCAATAAAAGAAAAAAATCAACCATACTGTGAACAGCGGTTTCACTTTGACCGACACCAACCGTTTCTATAATTATCGTGTCAAAACCTGCAGCCTCACATAAAATAATTGTTTCCCGGGTTTTACGTGCCACGCCGCCTAAAGTTTCTCCAGATGCGCTTGGGCGAATAAAAGCATTTTCATCTTTAACCAATTCTTCCATTCGGGTTTTATCGCCCAGAATGCTTCCGTGCGAAATCGAACTGCTGGGATCAACAGCCAAAACAGCCACTTTTTTTCCTGCCTGAGTCAAATAAGTTCCGAAAGCCTCAATAAAAGTACTTTTTCCAACGCCGGGAACTCCAGTGATTCCTATGCGAAATGATTTATTGGCATACGGAAGACAGCCTTTTATAATTTCGTCTGCTTTTGCGGCGTGCTCCGGATTTGTGCTTTCGATAAGCGTAATCGCGCGGCTCAGTGCAGTTATGTTTCCGGAAAGAATTCCAGAGATTAATTCGGCTGCAGAAGGTTGCTGTCTGCGTTTGTTTTTAATTTGATTGATAGCCGAAACATTGGTAATTTCAGGAGATGAAATTCCAGCTTTTTCTTGTAAGCTGCTTGATTGTTTTTTTGAACTTGACAAAATACACTTTTTGGTATTGTAAAAGTACTGAAAACAAAAACAGTTTCAAAAAAGGATTTCTTTGAAATTGTTTGGATTTATTCGCCACGAATTCACGAATTATTTTGTGTGTATAACAGTAAGTTTATGCGCAATCATTTGTGAATTCGTGGCTATAAAAAATTAATAAGCCGCAGTAAATCGAACCTGATGGTGTTTTGGTGTTTCGGTTTCGTCAGCGATTACGACTGCTAAATCTTCTACAGATAAAATACTTCTTTGTTCGTCGTTAAAAACGGGATTTTCTAAACCTAAACGGTATTTTCCTGTTCTTCCGGTTGTAATGCCGTGGTGCATTTCGAAAGCGGGGCTAAAAAATGCCCAGTCTAAATCTTTTTCTTCTTTTAAGATATTTAAATAATCTCTTGCTGCGGTTGCACCGGCATAAAATTCTTTTGGAAAATCTGGAGTATCAACGGCTTGTAAACCCGGAGCTACAAACAAACTTCCTGCACCGCCAATTGTAATAAAACGTTTTACGCCTGATTTTTTTACCGCTTCCTGAATTGCTTTTGATCCTGCAATAAAATCATCGTAAATATTAGGGTTTGTCCACCCTGAATTGTACGCGCTGATAACGATGTCGTTTCCTTTTAAAGTTTCTGCCAATTCATTTACATTAAAAATATCAGCACTTTTCCAGGTAACGTTAGCGGTGTCTTTTGGGTTTCTTGCAATAGCAGTAATGTCGTGATTTCTGTTTGCTAATTCGTTTAAGATTGCTGAGCCTACAAATCCTGTTGCTCCAATAATTGCGATTTTCATGATATAATAAATTTATTTAGTAATAAAAAATGTTACAGTTTTGTGTAAAAAAATAGTTTTAAAATTGGTTCGAAAAATCTTCTAAAGAAATTCCTTCCAATTGAGCGTTTACTTTTTGATTCATGTCGGCATACAAAGCATCCAGATTCTGATTGATTTTTTTCCCCACAGGACAATCCGGATTGGGTTGATTTTTTGCGTAACCCAGATTGATGGTTTCAAAAGTCATTTCAAAAATTTCTTTCAAAGTCAGTTTTGATGAATCTACAGCCAGTTTTGTTCCGCCATTTTTTCCTTCTTTACTTTCTACAATATGATGGGCTTTTAGGTTTGCAATTTCTTTTCGAACCAAAACAGGATTTAAATTAATACTTCCCGCAATATATTCCGATGATAAATAATCATTCGGGAATTTATTGAGCAAAGTAAGAATGTGAATTGTTATAGCAAATTTACCTGAAAGCATACTGTAATAAAATATGTTACAAATGTAATAAGTTTTAGAATACAAAAACAAATTTTAACTAAAAATTAATTTTGTTCGCTTCTCTTGGGGACATAAAAATTTTGTTCAACACATAGAAACATAGATTTTATTTTAAAAAGAGAATAAAAAAAGAAACTTGTTTCTTTCACATAGATAGCTATGTGTATTTTAAATAAGTGAAACGCCTTTTTAAAGTAAACAAAAGCTATGTTTCTATGTGTTGAAATTAATTGTATTCAATAAGTTAAGCTATACTAAAAACGAAGCGGGAGATTATGCACATCGTTTATTTGATTGATGTGCATTCTCCTGATTAACTATGCAGTTTTTGATTGATTCCTGATGGAGAAAAAATATACCCAGCCTATAAAAAGAAGCTGTAATGGTATTCTAAACCATAGGTAAGAGATTCCTTTGCCGCTATAGTCAGCACTTTGCAAATTTATATTGTGGGATGCCGCATAAATATTTGCTGGAAGCAGTACTATAAAAAATAGTATAAGAAGCCAGCCTGTAAGTAATTTTGTTTTCGGAATCAGAAGCCCGGCTGCTGCTACAAGTTCTATGATTCCTGTAAGATACACAATTGCAGTTGCATAGGGTAAAAATGATATCATCATGGCCATTCCTTTTGTAAATAGAAAATGACCTGTAGCAGTTAATACAAGCATGGCTGCCATAGCTATTCTGCCTGCTTGTGAAATTTCAGCTCTTTTGGTTATAAACCATATAACAAGCAGAGCAATTGTAAAAGTTCCAAATAACACGATTAAAGTTTCCATATCTTTTTTTTTACAAAGTTGCGCAGTAAAGGAACCCTAAACAATGAACCTGGGTTAATAAATTCGTTTTCTTATCCTGCTCAATGCCTGCGGTGTAATACCAATATAAGATGCCAGATATTTTTGAGGGATTTTTTGAATGAGCTGCGGCTGTTCTGTAAACAAATTGCGATACCGCTGTTCTGCAGAATCGTTAAGCAGCGAAAGTTCTCTCTTTGATTTTTGAAGAAATAATCCTTCGCTTGCAAGACGCCCAATGGTATTGCCAATTTTTGTTTCGGCATAAATATCCTGCAGGTCATTATAAGATATACACCAAAGTACAGTATCAGCAAGAGCTTCAATAGTGTAATTTGCGGGTTGTCTTGTAATAAATGAATCATAACCGCTTGTAAATTCACGATCAAATACAAAAGCAAAAGTGAGATCATTATCTTCACGAGGAATATAATATCTTACCAATCCTTTTTCTATAAACGAGAGGTAATTTTCGACATGACCTGTTTCAAGTATAGGCTTTTTCTTTGAAAATTCCCGGCGTATAAGCTTTGACGAAAAAGTATTCCAATCATCATCAGAAAGTTTTGCCATTCGCTCAAAATTGTCTCTTATTTGCTGCATTGATTTTTAAAATTTCACATTAAAAATAACAAAAATCTTAGAGAAGGTGTGTAATTTGTTTTATACATCAACTTATAAATACCTATTTTTGTGTTTAAGCCTTGATATGAACAACTTTATTATAATATTCTTCTTTTTGTTTTTAGGATTGCTTTTGCAAAATGTAAAGCGGTTTCCAACTCATATCTATAAAACAATCAATAAAATTGTTATTTATGTCTGTCTGCCCGCCATAACTTTATACCATATTCCGAAAATAAAATGGAGCAGCGAATTGTTGTTCCCGATAGGAGCTGGCTGGATTAGTTTTTTTCTGGCATTTGTGTTTTTTCATTTTCTGGGGCGACGATTGGGCTGGTCAAATAAACTAATTGGCTGTTTGGTCTTAACTACAGGATTAAGTAATTCGTCGTTTCTTGGCTACCCAATTGTTGAGGCTTTGTTTGGGAAAAAAGGTTTAGAAACTGCCGTACTTGTAGATCAGCCTGGAACCTTTGTTGTGGTTTCGACTCTGGGTGTTTTTGTTGCAGCTTTTTACTCAAAAGGAAGTCCTGATTTTAAAAGTATCGCCAAGAAGATAATTCTATTTCCGCCATTTATTACCTTTATTGTTTCTTGTTTATTAAATGTTTTTAACTACGATTTAGATTCAAATATTCAGCCTTTTTTATTAAAACTGGGAAGTTTAGTTACCCCTTTGGCTTTATTCTCGGTCGGATTACAGCTGACTTTTGATCGAAAAAGCAGGCATTGGAAATTCTTGCAGCTCGGACTTTTCTTCCGTCTTATTGTAACGCCGTTAATCATTTTTATTTTATATGTGTTTATTTTTAACCAGCATTCTGAGGCCATAAAAATTACGATTATAGAAATTGCAATGGCGCCAATGATTACGGGCGCAATTCTGGCTTCGACTTATGGTTTAAAACCAAGATTAAGCAGTATGATGATTGGTTTCGGAATTCCTATTTCGTTTGTAACCCTTGCCATTTGGTACTTTGTTGTGCGTTTTATTTAATTTAAAATACTAATTAGATAGAGAAGATAGAATTTTAACTTTTTTTTAATTTTTACGTGTTTTCTAAAGGTAATTTTTAAGTAATTTTAGAGGAACTAAAAAAATTAAATTATGTCAACATTAAGATTAGGTGATACAGCTCCGGATTTTCATGCAGAAACCACCGAAGGACCAGTCAAATTTCATGAATGGTTAGGAGATTCATGGGGCGTTTTATTCTCACATCCATCAGATTTCACTCCCGTTTGTACAACTGAATTGGGAACGGTTGCCAATTATCTTCCGGAATTTACCAAAAGAAATACGAAGGTTATTGCTTTAAGCGTTGATGGTCTGGAGTCGCATTTAGAGTGGATTAAAGATATTAACGAAACTCAAAATACGACAGTTAATTTCCCGATAATTGCCGATGAAGATAAAAAAATAGCAACTTTATACGATATGTTACACCCAAATGCAAGCGATAAATTTACAGTTCGTTCTGTGTTTGTGATTGGTGCCGATAAAAAAATCAAACTTACATTGACTTATCCGGCTTCAACAGGAAGAAATTTTGACGAATTGCTTCGTGTTATTGATAGTTTACAATTGACAGCAAATTATAGTGTAGCCACTCCGGCAAACTGGAAAGATGGTGAAGATGTAGTGATTGTTCCAGCGATCTTGGATAGTGATATTCCAGCGAAATTCCCAAAAGGACATACACCAATAAAACCTTATTTACGCATGACACCGCAACCGAATAAGTAGTTTTTTAAGATACTAAGGCGCTAAGTTTCTAAGTTTTTTATTAAGAGGTTAAACTCTTAGTGGCTTAGAAACTTAGTGCTTTTAATTTTTTATGCTAGTTTCTAAGATATTTCGCAAAGTAAAAAAAAACTTAGCACCTTAGTATCTCAGAAGCTTAGAACCTTAAAGTATCCGCCATTTGTTTTTTATCGCCAACAACCCAAATAATATCATTTTTTTCTAAAATCAAATGCGATTCAGGATTTAAGATACGATTACCATTTCTTTCAAGTCCAACGACAAGCCCGCCGGTTTTTCCTCTAAATTGACCAATACTTTTTTTCGTAAATTCTTCATGAGAAATTTCTAATTGTCTCAGTACAATATCAGATTCTTCTACTGCTTTTGGTGCTTCTATTTCATTTTGATTCAGGTATTTGTTGAATTCGGTAACCTGGGCATCCGTACCAATTACACAAATCTCATCACCGGGAAACAAGCGTTCGTTTTTAGTTGGAATCGGAATCGTAACATCACCTCGTTTTATATAAGCAATATTAATTCCCATTAGTTCCCTAATGCGCAATTCGGCTAAGGTTTTACCCGCTAAGTTTGATTCTTTTCCAATATCAAAAAAAGACATGTGACCGTCCCAAGGCATTAAATTGGCATATCGTCTGTCGATTTTTTTATTTTCGCGATCATTCAGATTCTTCAAAAAATGACTTTCAATTTTATGATATTGTTCATTTAATTTTTTAGGAAATATTTGATACACAGCAATAGCGATAATCAAAGCAATAAAGGCAATTAGAGGAGAGAAGAAAATATTCAGTAAAAAGCCTATAAGAAATAAACCAAGGCTCATTCTAATTAAAATCAGCATCAATAATGCACCACGATATTTACGTTCTTCCCACAAAGTATTGACCTCTTCGACCGCAAATCGTCTAAGCGAAAGTGCCCATAAAAAAGGAGCAATAATAACCATTGTAATAAGAGCAGCCAATGTGTTTCCAAATCTTGTATCTTCGACCAAAGGAGCAACAAATTTAGCCGACAATAAAATGATGGCTGTAATAATAATAGTGTGTAATATGATCTGAATAAGATAGGCATTCAAGACTTTTTGCCAAATACTGACAGATTTTATCGCTTGTGCATTTACGCTATAACGGTTGATGTTTTTGACCCATTTTTTAGGAAGTTTTTGTTCCAGAAAATGAGAAAATGGCTCAGCATATTTCACCATAAACGGTGTCGTAAAAGTGGTTATTGCAGAGACCGCTACAACAACAGGATATAAAAAAGAACTGGTAACATTTAGCGTCATTCCCAGTGTTGCAATAATAAACGAAAACTCTCCAATTTGCGACAAACTCATTCCTGTTTGTACAGATTGTTTTAAGGGCTGTCCCGCTAATAGTGCGCCAATAGTAGAACTCACAGATTGACCAATAATTGTCACGAAAGTTAAAATTGCTACGGGCAATGCATGCGTGTATAACATTTTGGGGTCAATAAGCATCCCGACCGATACGAAAAAAATTGCGCCAAATAAATCTTTTACGGGTTTTACTAAATGTTCAATATGTTCAGCCTGCGTAGTTTCGGCAATAATAGATCCCATGATAAAAGCTCCTAAAGCCGGAGAAAAACCAACATTTGAAGCAAAACTTACCATTGTTAAACAAAGGGCAAGAGAAAGAATAAGCAACATTTCGTCAGTCAGTAAATGTTTGGCTTTTTTAAGAAGCGTCGGAATAAAAAAGATTCCGCCAATAAACCATACTGTGAGGAAGAATATTAGTTTTAGAACCGACATCATTAATTCGCTGCCTGAAAATTGCTGACTTACCGCAATAGTCGAAAGTAAAACCATCATTAAAATGGCCAGAAGGTCCTGAACGATTAATGACCCGATTACAATTCCGGCAAATTTTTGTGCTTTTACACCAAGTTCGTCAAAAGTTTTTAGAATGATTGTGGTAGAAGAAATCGATAAAATTACGCCCAGAAAGATACTGTCCATTTGTCCCCAATCCATCCATCGTCCTACCAGATAACCCAATATGACCATCGTGATAATCTGAGTAATTGCTGTTATCGAGGCAGTTCCGCCCACTTTCATCAGTTTTTTAAAACTAAATTCGAGACCCAGGCTAAACAATAAAATGATCACACCAATTTCTGCCCAAACTTCAACACTTTTCATCTCTGTAATAGTGGGGAAAAAATCAAAATGATTTCCGGCCAAAAATCCCGCAATTAAATACCCTAAAACTAAAGGTTGTTTAATTAATTTAAATAATAAAACGGCAATTCCGGCAGTCAACAGGATTAATCCCAGATCACTGATTAAAGGTTGTAAATGGTGTGTAGTTTCTGCAGCGGCGTTTAAGGCAATCATAAAGTAGTATTTTTTCAGGAGCTTATCCAGCTTTCCATTTCAAGCTTTTACTCAAAACGCCTATTTTTTAAGCAGTTTCAGGAGCTTCCGTTGGTCGCTCTTCACCTGCAAAAAAATATGGCTTTTTTCGCAAAAGGCTTTTCATTGTAATCTGGGCTAAAAACTTCCCGTGTTAAATAAAAAAAGCTATCGATAAAGATAGCTTTTTTTGAGAAAATATTTTAGTGTTTCTTTAAATTCCGGTGTAATTAGCAGGAGTTATTGCCATTAATTCGGCTCTAACAGCATCAGAAACTTCTAAAGTTGCAATAAAATTATGAATTGCTTTTTTGTCAATTGCTTCATTAGTTCTTGTCAAACCTTTCAAAGCTTCATACGGATTTGGATAAGCCTCACGACGTAAAATCGTCTGAATAGCTTCGGCCACAACAGCCCAGTTTTTTTCTAAATCTTCAGCAAATTTAGCTTCGTTCAATAACAATTTGTTTAAACCTTTCAAAGCAGATTCAAAAGCAATAATAGTATGTCCCATCGGAACTCCAATGTTACGTAAAACAGTACTGTCAGTCAAATCACGTTGCAATCTTGAGATTGGTAATTTAGCCGATAAATGTTCGAAAATAGCATTTGCCATTCCTAAGTTTCCTTCAGAGTTTTCAAAATCAATTGGGTTAACTTTATGTGGCATTGCCGATGATCCAATTTCTCCTGCTTTGATTTTTTGTTTAAAATAATCCATTGAAACATACGTCCAGATATCACGATCTAAATCGATGATGATATTGTTGATTCTTTTTAATGCATCAAAAAATGCAGCAAAATGATCGTAATGTTCAATTTGAGTAGTTGGAAAAGAGTGGTGTAAACCAAGATTAGTTTCAACAAATTTACTACCAAACTGTTTCCAGTCGATTTGCGGATAAGCAACATGATGTGCGTTGTAGTTTCCTGTTGCACCACCAAATTTAGCAGCAAACGGAATATTAAATAACAAACGCATTTGCTCTTCAAGACGCTCTACAAAAACTAAAATTTCTTTACCCAAACGAGTAGGAGAAGCCGGTTGTCCGTGCGTACGAGCCAGCATTGGAATAGCTGCCCATTCTACACTTAATTCTTTTAATTTTGAAATTAAAGTAATTAAAGATGGCATATAAACCTGCTCAAAAGCTTCTTTTGTAGAAAGCGGAATTGCAGTATTGTTAATATCCTGAGAAGTTAATCCGAAGTGAATGAACTCTTTGTATTGAGATAAACCTAGTTTTTCAAAAGCATCTTTGATAAAATATTCAACCGCTTTTACGTCATGGTTGGTTACTTTCTCTGTTTCTTTAATCCAAAGTGCATCTTCAGTAGAGAAATTTTTATAGATGTCTCTTAAACTGTCAAATAAACTTGAATTTACGTCAGCTAGTTGTGGTAATGGCACTTCGCACAAGGCAATAAAGTATTCAATCTCAACTAATACACGGTATTTGATTAAAGCTTCTTCAGAGAAAAAAGGTGCTAATGAAAGGGTTTTGCTTCTATATCTTCCGTCAATTGGCGATATGGCATTCAATTCGTTTAAAGTAGTCATTGTTATGTTGTTTGTTCGAAAGGTGCAAATATAAGTCATTGTTAAAACTTCTGAAAGTTACAAGAGATATATTATCCTTTAATAGTGAGATTTAAAAAATAGTCTTGAATATTTTGTCCCAAATGGTAAAATAGAAACCATAATTATGAGATTGATTTTTATGATGATCAGAATGAAATTTGGTTGTTGAAATCCATTTTGTAGCATAGTTTTTATACCAGAAATCAGGAAAGATGTCTTTTTTCAAATGACCAAATATTCCATATAAGAGATTTAAAATTAGATAAATAATGATGCTAAGATAATTGAAATCTAAAACTGTAATCGAAAACAACCAGATAATTCCGAATCCTAAAGTTTCTATAGGATGAAGTACATACAAACTATATACACTCGTTTCGACATGTGTGTGATGAAGTTTGTGAATGGGAGAAAACCATTTTAAATAATGAGCCAGAAAATGGAAATAAAACATAAAAAAATCCATTACTACAACCAATAGTAAAGTGTCTATTAATATTGATGAAATTGACGGCGAAAAATCTATTTTAATAATACCAAAACGATACAATTCAAAACCCAAGAACGTTATAAATGTATTGCAGATTAAGGTTGAGATAATCCATTTTTGGTCAGTTTTCTTCAATCTGGTATTATCATATTCGATTATTTTGCCAAGAATGACTGAAAGTACTATCAGGATAAAATTTTCAATCAAAAAGAAAACAAACAAGTTGAGTAAATTGTATTGCGATAATTTTTGTAACCAGAACTGGAATATCATATTGTTTTTTCTAATTCAAATAATGTGTCTCTTAAAACAGCGACACCTTCAGAGGCAACTTTTGCAATAACTTCAACTTTATTTTGAAGATTTGGAATTGCAATTGGTTTTGGATCAATATAAAAAACGGGTGCGATGCTATAAGTATACGAAATTAATCCCGCTGCAGGATACACTTGCAACGAAGTTCCGATTACTGCAAAATAATCGGCAGTTTCGGTAATTTCGATCGCTTCTTCAAGCGCTGGAACATCTTCGCCAAACCAAACAATATGTGGTCGTAACTGATGTCCGTTTTCGTCCAGATCGCCTGTGTATAAATCTTCGGTCTAGTCTAAAATCAGATTTCTGTTTTGGGTACTTCGCACTTTTAGTAATTCTCCATGTAAATGTAAAACGTTAGTACTTCCGGCACGTTCGTGCAAATCATCGACATTTTGAGTAATAATATGAACATCGAAATCCTGTTCTAATTCGGCTAAAATTTTGTGTCCCAAATTTGGTTCAACCTCTTTAAGTTGTTGGCGTCTTTTGTTATAAAAGTCAAGAACCAGTTCCTGATTTTTTCTCCAGCCTTCGGGCGTCGCGACTTCCATAACATCGTGACCTTCCCATAAACCATCGCTGTCGCGAAAAGTTTTGATTCCGCTTTCGGCACTAATTCCGGCTCCGGTTAAAACAACTAGTTTCTTTTTCATTCCTTCTTAAAATT